>NZ_JASCOP010000020.1:0-46521 GCF_029959395.1 Stenotrophomonas sp. PS02300 | reverse complement strand
CCCCGGAGCTGGCCGCCGCGGCGGCCGGGGTGACGCTGTCGCTGGCGCCGATCGAGGCGGCCTTCGCCCGCCTGCGCGCGCAGGCCGACACGGTGGTGGTGGAAGGCGTGGGCGGCTGGCTGGCGCCGCTGTCGACCACCCTGGACCAGTCGCACCTGGTGCAGGCGCTGCAGCTGCCGGTGGTGATGGTGGTGGGCCTGCGGCTGGGCTGCCTCAACCACGCGCGGCTGACCGCGCAGGCGATCGCCGCCAGCGGTGCGACCTGCATCGGCTGGATCGCCAACGAGGTGGACCCGCAGATGGAGCGCATCGACGACAACGTGGCGCTGCTGCGCGCGCGCCTGCCGCTGCCGTTCTGGGGCCGGCTGCCGTACGCGCCAGGCGCCGATCCCGCGCAGCTGGCCCACCACCTGCTGGGCTGAGCGTCAGCCGCGCGCCTGGGCGAGCAGCGCAGTGGCCAGCCGGCCGACGCTGGCAATGGCCCCCACGTAGCGCGCGTCGAGGTCCTGGCAGCACGACAGCCGCAGGCAGTGCCGGTAGCGGGCGCCGCGCGAGTACACCTGGCCGGGCATGAACACCACGCCTTCGGCCAGCGCCTGTTCGAACAGCACGCTGCTGTCCACGCCCGCCGGCAGTTCGATCCAGAGCAGGAAGCCGCCGCTGGGCTGGGTGGCCAGGGTGCCGGGTGGGAAGTGCTGGGCCACCAGTGCACGCACGCGGCTGACCTGCTCGCGGTACAGCCGGCGCAGTCCGCGCAGGTGGTGTTCGTAGCTGCCGGCTTCCAGGAACGCGGCAACCGCTTCGCCCAGCAGCTGCGATTCGGCGCCGGTGGACTGGAACTTGAGCAGCTGGATGTCGGCGGCGAAGCGCCCGCCATCGAGCCAGCCGATCCGGTAATCGGGCGCGAGCGTCTTGGAAAAACCGTTGACCACGATCACCCAGCCGTCTTCGTCGAACGCTTTCAGCAGGGGCGCCAGCGGCTCCTGGTACTGCAGTTCGGCATACACCGCATCTTCGATCAGCGGGACCTGGTACTGGTTCACCAGCGCGGCCAGGCGCTGCTTGGCCGGCACCGGCAGGGTGCAGCCCAGCGGGTTGTGCACGCTGGGCATCGCGACGATGGCGGCGAGCGCACCCGCCTGCAGCTGCGCTTCCACCGCGTCCACGTCCAGCCCTTCGCGCGGGTCGGTGGGCAGTTCGATCGCCTTCAGGCCCAGGTTGGCCAGCAACGGGTACAGGTTGAAGTAGGAGGGGGCTTCGATGCCGACCGCATCGCCCGGACGGGTGACGGCACGCAGCGCCAGCTGCAGCGCTTCCATCGCGCCATGGGTGAGCACCAGCCGCTCCACCGTGGTGTGCAGGCCCAGCCGGGGCCCGCGCCGCACGATCTGCTCCAGCAGCCGCTTGGCGCCGTTGGGGCGCGCGTAGGTGCGCACCATAGCCGGCGTGCGCCGCAGTACCTGCGCGGTGGCACGGGCCAGCCGTGCGGCGGGGTAGAAGCGCTCGCCGCGCGGACCGGCGAACGCCAAGTCGACGATGCCCGGTTGCCGCTGCGCCTCCAGCACGCGCGCCATCATCAGCTGCTGGGCCTGGGTGGTGGCCAGTGCCGGGGCCTGGCGCAGCGAACGGGTGGGTTCGGGCAGGCGCGCGCTGACCACGAACCCGGCCTTGGGCCGGGGCATCACCAGCCCGGCGTCCTCAAGCTGCCGGTAGGCGGCGATCACCGTGTTCAAGCTGAGCTGGCGCTGCGCGGCCAGCCCGCGTAGCGACGGCAGCCGCGCACCGGCCGGCAGGCGGCCGGTGTGGATGGCGTCGGCCATTTCGTCGGCCAGCGATTGGTAGAGGTTGGCGGCCATGGAATCTGTAACCATGAGGGTCGCCGCTATGGTGCGCTGTACCCTGGTTGGCTTGCAACCTGGCGTTCCCGCGGCGAAGACCGACCAACGGTCGGCCTCTACCGCCGTTCCAACCGTTACCTTGCCGACAAGGTCGACACAAGACGCGGCTTCTCGCGGTACAGCTGCGGGTACATCCGCTGCAGCGCCGCCACCTTCGGCTGGTCGTTGATGCGGATGTACAACGACTCCGGGTGCAGGGTCAGGTAGTTCTGGTGGTAGCCCTCGGCGGCAACGAACGGCTTGCCGCCGTCGACCGTGGTCACCACCGGCGCCGCGTACGCGCGCGCCTTCTGCAGCTGCGCGATGTAGGCGCGGGTGGCATCACGCTGCGCGGCATCGTCGGCGAACACCGCCGAGCGGTACTGCGTGCCCCGGTCCGGACCCTGGCGGTTGAGCTGGGTCGGATCGTGCGCCACCGAGAAGAACACCTGCATCAACTGGCCGTAGCTCACCTGGCTGGGGTCGTAGGTCACCTGCACCGCTTCGGCATGGCCGGTGCCACCGCCACTGACGCGCGAATAGTTCGCGTCGGCCGGGCGCCCGCCGATGTAGCCGGAGACCGCGTTGTCCACGCCCTTGATGTGCTGGAACACGCCCTGCACGCCCCAGAAGCAGCCGCCGGCGAACACCACCTGCGCGCGCTTGCCGGGCAGCTTCGGGTCGGCCGCGCCCGCCGGTGCCGGCACTGCCACCACCGCTTCTGCCGCCGCAGCATGCGCGGGGCGGTCCAGGCTGACCACTGCGCTGATGGTCAACGCGGCAATGGCAGCGGCAATGCCACCGGCCACGAGTTTGTCGAAGGAAACACGCATGGGACTCTCCTGGTTCAACCGAAGGTGAAGGCATAGGCGTGCACCCCGGGATCGAGGAACTCGATCTCGAACGTGCGCTCGCCGACATCGCCGGACTGGCGGATCAGCTGGTACAGGCGGTGCTCGTTGACCGTGCCGCTGCCATCGGCGCCGACATCGCCACCGGCGGAGGCGGCGGGCGGCTGGCCATCGATGCGCACGCGGAACCGCACCGGCTTGCCATCCGCACCGGGTGCGAGCACAAGGTGCAGGTCGCGCGCATGGAAGCGGAACGCGATACGGCCGCCGGCGCGTTGCAGCTGGGCGTCTTCGTCGCCCACCGTCCAGCGACCGGACAGCGCCCACTGGTTCAGCGCGAACATCGACGGCAACGTGTAGTCGGCGGGTGCATCGCGGCGCTGGCCGTCCGGCGAGGCGAAGTTCTCCGCACGCGCGTACCCGAGATAGGTCTCCGGCGACTTGAGGTTGGACATGTCGGCCTGCAGTTCCACCCCGGCTCGCGGCGCGCTGGCGGCCATCGCCATGGCCTGGGCCGGCTCATCGGGCAGGTTGGCGCCCGCTTCGCGCAGCAGCTGGCGGATGATCCGTTCGGACTGCGCGTAGTTGCCTTCACCGAAGTGGTGCGCACGGATGCGGCCCTGCGCGTCGATGAAGTAATGCGCTGGCCAGTAGCGGTTGTTGAAGCCGCGCCAGATCGCGAACTCGTTGTCGATCGCCACCGGGTAGTCGATCTTCAGTTCCTTCACCGCGCGCTGCACGTTGCCCAGGTTGCGCTCGAAGGCGAACTCCGGGGCGTGCACGCCGATCACCACCAGGCCCTGGTCGCGGTAACGCTGTTCCCACTCCCGCACATAGGGCAGGGCGCGCAGGCAGTTGATGCAGGAATAGGTCCAGAAATCGACGAGCACCACCTTGCCGCGCAGGCCTTCGGCGGTCAGCGGCGGGCTGTTGAGCCAGCCGGTGGCACCGTCCAGCGACGGCAGCGTGCCTTCCACCGGAAGCTCGGCACCGGCCGGTGCATCGGCGGCGCGCATCATCATCGCCGGGCCGGCGTCAGGGGCCTGGCCGGGCAGGGTATCCAGCAGGCCCTGTTCCAGCCGCGCGGTACTGACCGACGACAGCCGGGTGAGCACGCCGGTATCCCAGCCCATCGCAATGGCCACCACGGCCAGCAGCGCGGCCACGCCGAGCGCACGGCGGATCCACTCGCCCGCGCCCAGCCGACGCTTGAGCGCGGTGAACACGCGCCCGCCAATCCAGATCGCCAGCGCCAGCGAGGTTGCCGCGCCCAGTGCATAGGCCAGCAGCAGCCCGCTGGTGCCCACGCTGGCGCCCTGCAGGGCAGCACCGGTGAGGATCAACCCCAGGATCGGGCCGGCGCACGGCGCCCACAGCAGGCCGGTGGCCACGCCGATCAACAGCGAGGTGCCCACGCCGCCGCGCCCGGCATCGGTGGCCTTGTCAGCGGATGCACTGAGCCGCGCGCCCAACCGCTGGAACGGCGACAACAGGCGGTCGGCCAGTGCCGGCCACAGCAGTGCAACGGCGAACAGCGCCATCACCACCAGTGCGATCCAGCGCCCGATCTGGTTGGCCTGCGCCACCCACTGGCTTCCCACGGCGGCCAGGCTGGCCACCACCGCGAACATCAACGCCATGCCGATCAGCAGCGGCAGGCCACTGCGCAGGAACGGGCGGTCGGAGCGGGCAAACACGAACGGCAGCACCGGCAGGATGCACGGGCTGAGAATGGTCAACACGCCGCCCAGGTAGGCAAGTACAAGCAGAATCATCGAACGTTCCTTATCGGGGGTAGAGCCGGGCCCTGCCCGGCGGCGTCATCGGCGTTACGTGCGGTTGGGTAGCCGCACGCGTGTCTCTTCGCCAGCGGCGACGAAGTTCATCGCCACGCCGTTCATGCAGTAACGCAGCCCGGTCGGGCGCGGGCCGTCATCGAACACATGGCCCAGGTGCCCACCACAGCGCCGGCAGTGCGCTTCCACGCGCAGCATGCCCAACGTGGTGTCGCGGTCCTC
Organism: Stenotrophomonas sp. PS02300; assembly: GCF_029959395.1. Classification (NCBI taxonomy): domain Bacteria; kingdom Pseudomonadati; phylum Pseudomonadota; class Gammaproteobacteria; order Lysobacterales; family Lysobacteraceae; genus Stenotrophomonas; species Stenotrophomonas sp. PS02300. Next base: position 41,775 of record NZ_JASCOP010000020.1, on the reverse strand, counting down.
GGCAACGGCGTCGTGCAGCGGTGCCCAGAAGCTGGGCCAGCCGGTGCCGCTGTCGAACTTGGTGGAGGAGGAGAACAACGGCAGCGCGCACCCGGCACAGGTAAAGGTGCCGCGCCGGTGTTCCTTGTTGAGCGGGCTGCTGAAGGGGCGCTCGGTGCTCTGCCGGCGCAGCACGGCGTACTGCGCCGGGCTGAGCTGCTCGCGCCACTGCGCATCGGTGCGCATCACCTCGAAACGGCGGGTGGGCGCCGGTGCGGCGGGGGCCGAGCCACTGCAGGCGGTCAGGCCGAACAGGCCGGCCGCGGCGCCGATGGCGCCCATGCCGAGCAGTCTGCGACGGGTACAACGCATGGCGATCTCCCGGTCTGGAAACGATGGGGCCATGCTGCGCCCGGGCCGGTCAACGAATCCTCACGCAGGGTTAAATTTTCCGTGACACATTCAGGTCCGGATCTGGCCACAATGCGTTCACCTTCCTGCTGCCCGTCACCGTGCCAATGAGCAGTGCCAAGCGCGTCCTGATCGTCGAAGACGATGTCCACATCGCCAACCTGCTGCGCATGCACCTGCGCGACGAGGGCTACGAGGTCACCCACGCGGCCACCGGCGACGAGGGCCTGGCCCTGCTGGAGGCGCAGCCGTGGTCTGCACTGGTGCTGGACCTGATGCTGCCGGGCGTGGACGGGCTGGAGATCTGCCGGCGCGCGCGCGGCATGGCGCGCTATACCCCGATCATCATCACCAGTGCACGCGCCAGCGAAGTGCACCGCATCCTGGGCCTGGAACTGGGCGCGGACGATTACCTGGCCAAGCCGTTCTCGATGCTGGAACTGGTGGCGCGGGTCAAGGCGCTGCTGCGCCGGGTGGAGGCAATGGCGCAGAACGCGCGCATCGATGCCGGCGAACTGGCCGTGGCCGGGCTGCGCATCGACCCGGTGGCGCGCACTGCGCAGGTGGAAGGGCGCGCGCTGGAACTGACCCCGCGCGAATTCGACCTGCTGTACTTCTTCGCCCGCCACCCCGGCCAGGTGTACTCGCGCATGGACCTGCTCAACCAGGTGTGGGGCTACCAGCACGATGGGTACGAGCACACGGTGAACACCCACATCAACCGGCTGCGCAACAAGATCGAACGCGACCCGGCCTCGCCGCAGCGCATCCAGACCGTGTGGGGCCGTGGCTACAAACTGGTCGATGGCAGCGAAGGCGCGGCGGCATGATCCGGTTGTCGTTGTCGCAGCGGTTGTCGGTGGCGTTCTTCGCGCTGCTGCTGGTGTGCTGCGGCGCGCTGATGGCGATCCAGATGCGCAGCACCACCCTGCACGAGCAGGAAACCGTACAGCGGCTGTCGCGCGGGCTGGCCGAGCACATCGCGCGCAGCGGCGAGCTGATGGACGGCGCCGGCATGCGCACCGGCGAGGTGCGCGCGTTGTTCGGCAAGCTGATGGCGGTCAACCCCAGCGTGGAGGTGTACCTGCTGGACGACCAGGGCCGCATCCTCGGCCACGATGCGCCTACCGGCCACCTCAAGCGCGACCGCGTGGACCTGGCGCCGGTGCAGGCACTGCTGCGCGATGACCCGCTGCCGATCCTTGGCGATGACCCGCGCAGCGAACGTGGGCGCAAGGTGTTCAACGCCGCGCCGCTGTTCGTGCAGGGCCGCCAGGCCGGCTACATCTACGTGGTGCTCGTGGGCGAGCAGCGCGAGGCGCTGGCGGCCAACATCGCGGCCAACGCCACGCTGCGCACCACGCTGTGGTCGCTGGCGATCGTGGCCGGCATCGGCCTGCTGGCCGGTGCGGTGGCGTTCCGCTGGGTGACCCGGCCGCTGCGCCAGCTGACCCGGCGCGTGCAGTCGTTCGACGTGGATGCGGCGGCGCCGGCGCAGGCGTTGCCGCCCACGCCGCTGCGCGCCGGCGAGCGCGATGAGCTGGCGATCCTGCAGCACAGTTTCGGGCACATGGGCCAGCGCCTGGGCGAGCAGTGGCAGCAGCTGCGCCAGCAGGACCTGCAGCGGCGCGAGCTGGTGGCCAACATCTCGCATGACCTGCGCACGCCGTTGTCGTCGCTGCACGGTTACCTGGAAACGCTGGCGTTGAAGGACGCCACGCTGAGCGCCGAAGAGCGCCAGCGTTACCTGGGCATCGCGCTGTCGCAGAGCCACAAGGTGGGCCGGCTCGCCCAGGCACTGTTCGAGCTGGCGCGGCTGGAACACGGCGGGGTGGTGCTGGACCGCCAGGCGTTCTCGCTGCCGGACCTGGTGCAGGACGTGTTCCAGAAGTTCGAGCTGGCCGCGCAGGCGCGCCGGCAGACGCTGGCGGCGGACATTCCGCCCGGCCTGCCGGTGGTGGACGCGGACCTGGCGCTGATCGAGCGGGTGCTGACCAACCTGCTGGACAACGCGATCCGGCACACGCCCGAAGGCGGCCGGATCACGGTGACGCTGCAGGCGGCGCAGGGCGAGGTGCAGGTCAGCGTGGCCGACACCGGCCCGGGCATTCCGGCGGCGCGGCGCGAGGACCTGTTCCACACGCCGCCGGCGTTCGGCAGCCAGCGCCCGGACAGCGGCGGGCTGGGCCTGCTGATCGTGCACCGCATCCTTCAGCTGCACCAGCGTGAGATCCAGCTGCTGGACAGCCGCGAGGGCGCGTTGTTCGTGTTCTCGCTGCCGGCGGCGCGGGTGGTCTGAGCCGCCCCTGCCCAAGGTCATGGCGACCACCGGCACTGGGGCGCCTGTTACTGGCAGGATGCAATGCATTCAACACCCGCCAGGAGTGAACGCATGCCCTACGCACAGGATTCCCGCCGCCGGTTTGGCCTGATCCCGCTCATGCTGGTGCTGGCCATGGCGGGCAGCGCACATGCGGCAGACGCATGCCCGGACACCTCGGCGCTGGAGCCGGCGCGCGCGGTGGTCCGTGACCTGCAGCGCATCACCACGCCGAACGGCATCCAGGAACAGTACGCCACGCCGATCGGCGGGGTGAAGCAGTGGCTGACGATCCGCGGCGAGGACCGGGCCAACCCGGTGATCCTGTTCGTGCACGGTGGCCCGGCCAGCCCGGTGACGCCGAGCCTGTGGCAGTTCCAGCGGCCGCTGGAGGAATACTTCACGGTGGTGGACTGGGACCAGCGCGGCGCGGGCAAGACCTACGCGGAGGCGTCGCCGGACGCGATCGCGCCGACGCTGACCATCGAACGCTACGTGGACGATGCCATCGAAGTGGCCGAGCACCTGCGCACGCACCTGGGCCAGCGCAAGGTGATCCTGATGGCGCACAGCTGGGGCACGATCGTGGCGATGCAGGCGGCGCTGAAGCGGCCGGACCTGTTCCACGCGTACGTGGGGATCGGGCAGATCATCAACCAGGTGGAAAACGAGAAAATCAGTTTCGATTACGGCCTGGCGCAGGCAAAGGCCCACGGCAACGCCAAGGCGGTGGCCGAACTGGAGGGGATTGCGCCGTACCCGGGCAACACGCCGATCACGCGCGAGCGGATCATCACGGCGCGCACGTGGCCGCAGTACTACGGCGGGCTGACGGCCTACCGCGATGACTCGAAATATTACTTCGGCGCGGCCAGGCTCTCACCGGACTACACGGACGCGGACCGCTGCAACATCGACAAGGGCAGCGTGTTGTCGCTGGGGCCGTTGCTGCCGCAGATGCTGAAAGTAAATTTCAACCCGATCACCCGCTTCCCGATCCCGGTGGTGATGTTCATGGGCCGCCACGACTACACCACGCCCACCGCGCCGACCGAGCGCTGGTTGAACAGCGTGCAGGCGCCCTACAAGCAGGGCGTGTGGTTCGAACATTCGGCCCACATGGTGCCGTGGGAAGAGCCGGGCAAAACGCTGTTGAGCCTGGTCCAGATCGTGCGCCCGCTCGCGCGGTAAACGGTGCGGCGGTGCGTCCGAATGCGCTGGATGATTGATCCCGATCCCAATGGGCACGTATGAATTCGTAGCCCCGGCCGTTGGCCGGACACCGCGCGCAGCGCGGCCCAAGTATCCGGGAACGGCAAAACGCGGTTCCGATCATCCATCCGGCGTTTACACGTTCCGAAGCCGCGCTTCAGGCGTTCATGACCCGGGAACGAAGAGCAGCCGGCCAACGGCCGGCGCTACCGCTTCGGATGCTGTAAACGCCGGACAGGTGGTCGCCATCGTTGCGTGACCGCCTTCGGATGCTTGGGCCGCGCTGCGCGCGGTGTCCGGCCAACGGCCGGGGCTACGAATTGTTACGTAGTGTCCGTAGATCGGGATCAATCGAACCCAAAAAAAAAGACCCGACAGAGGGAGGGTTCTGTCGGGTCTTGGGATTGCGTGGGGGGAGGGACCCACGCAAATTCCGCTTGATGCAATGCAGCATACGCCGATCGTGGTGCATTGCAACAATAAATTGCCGAAACGGTCCGGATTGTATTAAAACCGTTCAGAAACAATCGGTTGGGGATGAATCTCAGCCGCGGTAGCGGCAGCCCGAGGTGCAGGTCTCATGCACCGTCACCTCGCTCAGCGCCGGCAGGGCGGGCTTGAGCTCGTTCCAGATCCAGATCGCCAGGCGTTCGCTGGTCGGGTTTTCCAGGCCGGGGATGTCGTTGAGGTAATGATGGTCCAGGCGGTCGTAGATCGGCTGGAAGGCCGCTTTGACGTCGCCGAAATCCATGATCCAGCCGGTGTGTTCGCCCGGCTCGCCCTCGACCTTCAGCTCCACCCGGAACGAGTGGCCGTGCAGGCGCGCGCACTTGTGACCCGCCGGCACGTTGGGCAGGTGGTGGGCCGCTTCGAGGGTAAAGACTTTGAAGATTTCCATGGGCCCATTGTACGGCCATCCAACAAAAACATATCCATCCGGATGAAGAGATGTTACTTTTCGTTATATCCGCATGAAGCGATGTTATTGGCTCGTTAAGCCCTTGGCATGGACTACTGCGGGACTTGTCGTCCACCACCCCCATAGAGTTCATGCCCAAGCACACCCTTCTTGTGGCGGCCCTTTCCGCCGCCCTGGCTACGCCTTTGCCTGCGTTTGCCCTCGACTCCGCCGCTGGCACCGATGCCAGCCCCGAAGCCTCCGCCAGCGGCGAAAGCACCACCCTTGCCGCGGTGCGTGTCACCGGCTCCAACATCAAGCGCACCGACACCGAGACGGCCAACCCGGTGCAGGTGATCGGCCGCCAGGAGATTGAAGCTACCGGCAAGGCCACCGTGGCCGACCTGCTGCGCTCGATCTCGGCCAACACCGGCAACGCCAACAACGAAACCACCAACAACGGCTGGGCCTCGGGTTCGGCCGGCATCGGCCTGCGTGGCCTGTCGCAGAAGAACACCCTGGTGCTGCTCAACGGCCGCCGCCTGGCCAACTACGGCTTCCCGGCCGGTGGCTTGTCCGACACCTTCGTCAACCTCAACGCACTGCCGATGGTCGCCGTGGAGCGCATCGAAGTGCTCAAGGACGGCGCCTCGGCCGTGTACGGCTCCGACGCCGTGGCCGGCGTGGTCAACATCATCACCCGGCAGAACTTCCAGGGCGCCGAACTGGGCGGCAGCGTCGGCACCGCCGACCAGGGCGGCCTGGACGAACAGAACCTGAAGTTCATCGGCGGCATCGGCGACCTGGAGGCCGATGGCTACAACATCCTGGTCAGCCTGGAAGGCTACAACCGCGAACGCCTGGACCAGGACCAGCGCGACCTCACCAAGTCCGGCATCTACACCGACAAGCCCGGTGGCCGCTGGAACGGCTGGTCCGCCAAGGGCGCGCGCTTCCTGGTCAACGGCACCTCCGTGCCCATGCTCGACGCCAACGGCCAGTGCCCGGAAAACACCACGCTGGTGCCCAGCGCGCCGATCGACGGCCTGGCCGGCAACACCTGCGGCTACAACCTCGCCCCGTACACCACCCTGATTCCCTCGACCAAACGCTACCAGGCCTACGTCAACGGCACCTTCAAGGTGAACGACAACGTCGAAGCGTTCGGCGAAGTGATCTACAGCGAGATCAAGGGCGTGTCCTGGTTCGGCAGCAGCCCGTTCTTCACCCTGGAAAGCGGCCGCTTCGCGCTCAACGCCGATACCGGGCTGGCCGAGCCGGTGTCGTCCAACCTGCCGGCAAGCAGCCCGTTCAACCCGTACGGCCGCGCGATCCCGATCGAGTACACCTTCTTCAACCTCGGCCCGACCATCAAGACCAACCGTTCCACCGCCTACCGCGGCGTGTTCGGCCTGCGCGGCAGCCTGCAGGACTGGGACTGGGAAGTGGGCGCGTTCGGCGCACGCAGCAGCGAGCGCGAAACCGTCTCCGGCGGCTTCGCCAACCGCTGGACCCTGGCCGATGCACTGGCCACCGGCAGCTACAACCTGCTTGATCCGTCGGCCACCCCGCAGTCGGTGATCGATGGCATCAACCTGAGCACCCTGCGCCCGGCCGAGTCCGTGCTGCAGGGCGTGGACGCCAAGATCTCCGGCGGCCTGGGCAGCACCTGGGCCGGCCCGATCGGCTTCGCCGCCGGGCTGGAATGGCGCCGCGAAAAGCTGGATTCGGAAAACCCGTGGCAGATCGACGCGGGCCTGCAGATCCGCCCGGCCATTGCCGAAGTGCATGGCGAGCGCAAGGTCACCGCCGCCTACGCCGAAGTGAACGTGCCGCTGGCAGAGCGCCTGGAACTGCAGGCCGCCGCGCGCGCCGACCATTACAGCGATTTCGGCGATGCGTTCTCGCCCAAGCTGAGCCTGCGCTGGCAGCCGTTCGACATCCTGCTGGTGCGCGCCGCCGCATCCAAGGGCTTCCGCGCGCCGTCGCTGTCGGAGAACTCGAACAGCACCAGCATCGCCTACGGCAGCGTGATCGATCCGCGCGACCCGGACGTGCCCGGCTCGCGCCAGAACCCGGCCTTCTTCACCGTCGGCAACAGCGACCTGAAGCCCGAGCGCACCAAGAGCTACAACCTGGGCCTGGTGCTGTCGCCGTGGTCCAACACCAGCCTGAGCGTGGATTACTACCGCATCGAACTGGAAAACCTGGTCGGCACCAACAACACCCAGACCCTGGTCACCAACGATGTGCCCGGCGCGGTCACCCGCGATGAGCGCGGCAAGCTGCTGGCGGTGTTCAACCGCTACCAGAACCTGAGCGAGCTCAAGACCTCCGGCTTCGACGTGGAACTGCGCCAGCGCTTCCCGACCGAAGCGGCCGGTGACTTCTCGCTGTCCACCGCGTTCACCCACGTGCGCGATTACAGCCGCCCCACCGTGGTCGGCGGCCCGCTGGTGGATTACGCCGGCAGCAACCTGGGCGCCACCCTGCCCAAGAACAAGGCCACCACCACGCTGGACTGGACCTACGCGGACTTCCGCACCGCGCTGACCTGGTACTACACCAGCGGCTATGACCAGAAGGCCAGTGCAGCGGCAACCGCCGTGCAGGACCGCGTGGATTCGTACAGCCAGTTCGATCTGTACCTGGCCTACACCGGGCTGGAGAAGCTGACCCTGTACGCGAAGATCCAGAACCTGGCCGATGAGGAACCGCCGTACGACGCCTCGTTCCCGGGCATCCGCGCGCCGTATGACTTCAGCCAGTACGACCTGCGCGGCCGCTACTTCACCATCGGCTTCGATTACCGCTTCTAAGAGGGGTTTGCTGTGTCCTTGTTCCATGGTTTGTCGCGCCCCATCACCTGGGTGGTGGGGGCGCTGTGGCTGCTTGCCGCGCCGGCGTTCGCACAGAGCGCCTATTTCTTCCCGCAGGGCGGTGATTTCGATCCGGCCATTCCCACCCCGCAGCAGTTCCTGGGCTACGAGATCGGCAGCCGCTACACCCGGCACGACCAGCTGGTGGCGTACTTCAACGAACTGGCGAAACACTCGGACAAGATCAAGGTCGAGCAGATCGGCACCAGTTACGAAGGCCGCCCGCTGCTGATCGCCACCGTCACCTCGGCGCAGAACCAGCAGCAGCTGGAAACCCTGCGCCGCCAGCACGTGACCCTGGCCGACCCGGCGCAGCCGCTGTCGGCCGCCGGCAACAGCCCGGTGGTGGTGTGGCTGGGCTACAGCGTGCACGGCAATGAAACCTCCAGTGGCGAAGCCGCGCTGCTCACCGCGTACTACCTGGTGGCCAACCGCAATGCCGATACGGCCAAGTGGCTGCAGCAGGCGGTGGTGCTGTTCGACCCGGCGCAGAACCCGGACGGCCGCGACCGCGCGGCCAGCTGGCACAACGCCTATGCCTCCTCGCCGGCATCGGCCGACCCGGCCGACAAGGAGCACGTGGAGCCGTTCCCGCAGGGGCGCACCAACCACTACTTCACCGACCTCAACCGCGACTGGCTGGCGCTGACCCAGCAGGACACACGGCCGAAGATCGCGTACTTCCACCAGTGGTACCCCAACGTCCAGATCGACTTCCACGAGATGGGCAAGGACAGCACCTACTACTTCGAACCGTCGCCGGCGAGCATGCACAGCCCGCTGCTGCCGGCCTCGTCGTACGAGTTCAACAAGACCCTGGCCAAGTACCACGCGCAGGCGCTGGATGCGCTGGGCTCGCTGTACTACACCGGTGAGAATTTCGACAACTTCTCGCCGGTGTACGGCTCGACCTATCCGGACTTCCACGGCGCGGTCGGCGTCACGGTGGAACAGGCCAGTTCGCGTGGCCGCGTGCAGGAATCGGTCAACGGCCTGTTGACCTTCCCGTTCACCATCCGCAACCAGGTGGCCACCGGCCTGGGCACCGTGCGCGGCGCGGTGACCGAGCGCGACGGACTGCTGAAACTGCAGAAGGAATTCTTCCAGTCCGCGGTGAAGCAGGCCAACCAGCAGCCGGTGAAGGCCTTCGTGTTCGGCGATGCAAGGACCCGGGCCTGACCCGGCGCCTGCTCGACCTGCTGCTGCAGCACCAGATCACCGTGCAGGCGTTGAACGCGGCGGTCACCGTGGACGGCCAGCGCTTCGAGCCGGGCAGCGCCTACGTGGTGCCCACCGCGCAGCCGCAGTTCCGCCTGGTGCATTCGATCTTCGCCGAGACCCCGCCGATCAAGGGCGACGTGTTCTACGGCAGCACCTCCTATGCCATCGCACCGGCGTACGGCGTCGCGTTCGCAGGCAGCCGCAGCCGGGTCGACGGCGGCGAGCGCATTGCCAGCCTGCCGGCCACGCGCGGCGGGGTGAGCGGCGGCCAGGCCGGCTATGCCTATGTGTTCGACTGGCGCGATTACAACGCCAGCCGCGCGCTGTACGCACTGCAGGCCAAGGGCGTGCTGACCCGTGCCGCGTTCCAGCCGTTCACCGCGGCCACCGCCTCGGGTGAGCAGGCGTTCGCGCGCGGCAGCGTGGTGGTTCCGGTGGCCGGCCAGACGCTGGCTGGCGACGCCTTGCTCGCCGCCGTGGAGGAAGCGGCGCGCGGCAGCGGCGTGCAGGTGCATGCACTGGCCAGCGGGCAGAGCCGCAGCGGCATCGACCTGGGCAGCGACAGCGTCAAATCGCTGCGCAAGCCGGCGGTGGCGCTGGTGATGGGCGAGGGCGTGAGCGCCACCGAGATCGGCTCGGCGTGGTTCCTGCTCGACCAGCAGGTGCAGCTGCCGGCCAGCAAGCTGGACCCGGCGCAGCTGGGCAAGGTCAACCTGGACCGCTACACGACCATCGTGCTGTCCGGTGGCACCTACATCGGCGTGGATGCCACGGCGGTGGCCGCGCTCAAGCGCTGGATCAACGCAGGCGGCTCGCTGGTGACCTACGGCAGCGCGGCCAAGTGGGCGATCGAGCAGAAGCTCAGCGATGAAGTGCTGGGCGCCGAAGAGAAGGAGCCCGACGGTGCCCGCCGTGCGTTCGGCGACCAGCGCGACATCGCCGCCATCGAGCGGGTCAGCGGCAACATCCTCAGCGCCGACGTGGATACCAGCCACCCGCTGGGCTTCGGGTTGCCGCGCACCCAGCTGGCGATCAACAAGGAAAACGGCATCAGCTTCAAGCCGAGCCGCAATGCGTTCTCCACCGTGGTGCGCATCGATGAAACGCCGCGGGTGAACGGCTACCTGTCCGAGACCAACCGCAGCCGCGTGGCCGGCGCCGCCTGGCTGCTGGTGTCGCCGCAGGGGCAGGGCAACGTGGTGCTGTTCGCCGACGACCCGGCGCACCGCAAGTACTGGCACGGCACCGAGCGGCTGCTGTTGAACGCGGTGTTCTTCGGCAACCTGCTCAACCCGACCAAGCCGCGCGGGTAAAAAAAAGGGCGACGCAATGCGTCGCCCTTTTCAATGGTGCAGCCGGCGGAACGATCAGCCGGCGCGGTTGCCGCCGCCCGGACCGCGACCGCCGCCGCCACCACCGCCACGACGCTGGCCCGACGGCGCACCACCGCGCGGCGCACCGTTGCCGGCACCGCGGCTTGCACCGCGGCCGGCACCGTCACGCTGGCCGCCGCCGGTCTTGGCACCGGCATGGGCGTGGCGCGGGGCCTCGCCATGCGGGCGGCGCGCGTGCTTGCGCGGCGAACGATCGCCACCCGGCACTTCGGCCTTGCCCGGCGCGCTGTTGCCCCAGCGGATCGGGGTCTGCGGCTCGAAGCCGGGCACGTCGCGGATGTCCATGTCCTTGTCCAGCAGGCGCACGATCTGGCGCAGCAGCTTGGCTTCGTCCTGGGCCACCAGCGAGATCGCCTGGCCGGTCGAGCCGTTACGGCCGGTACGGCCGATGCGGTGCACGTAATCCTCGGCCACCATCGGCAGGTCGTAGTTGATGACCTTCGGCAGCTCGTTGATGTCGATACCGCGCGCGGCGATGTCGGTGGCCACCAGCACGGTCACGCGGCCGGCCTTGAAGTCGCCCAGCGCACGCAGGCGCTGGCCCTGGCTCTTGTTGCCGTGGATCGCCGCGGTCTTGATGCCCGACTTTTCCAGGAACGTGGCCAGCTTGTCGCAGCCGTGCTTGGTACGGCCGAACACCAGGGTCTGCTCGCGGCTGTCCTGGGCCAGCAGGTGCAGCAGCAGCTCGCGCTTGCGCGCGCCATCGACCGGGTGCACGCGGTGGGTGATGGTCTCAGCCACGGTGTTCTTCGGGGTCACCTGGATCTGCGCCGGATCGCGCATGAACTCCAGCGCCAGCTGCTTGATGCTCTCTTCGAAGGTCGCCGAGAACAGCAGGGTCTGGCGGTTCTGGCGCGGCAGCTTGGCCAGGATCTTCTTGATCGACGGCAGGAAGCCCATGTCCAGCATGCGGTCGGCCTCGTCCAGCACCAGGATCTCGATGCCCGACAGGTCGACGCTGCGACGCTCCAGGTGGTCGATCAGGCGGCCCGGGCAGGCCACCAGCAGGTCCACGCCACGGCGCAGCACGTCGAACTGGTTGCCCATGCCCACGCCGCCGTAGATGCAGGCGCTGGGAATGCGCAGGTACTTGCTGTAGCCGCGCAGGCTGTCATGCACCTGGGTGGCCAGTTCGCGGGTCGGGGCCAGCACCAGCGCACGCGGCTTGCGCGGGCCGTTCACGGCCTGCGGGTTGGTGCCCAGGTGCTGCAGCAGCGGCAGGCCGAACGCGGCGGTCTTGCCGGTACCGGTCTGCGCGCCGGCCAGCAGGTCGCGGCCTTCCAGGGCGAGCGGGATCGCCTGCTCCTGGATCGGGGTGGGGTTTTCATAGCCCTGCTCGGACAACGCGCGCAGCAGGAACGGGGCAAGGCCCAGGTTTTCAAAAGACATCGGGTGGAAGCTCCAAAGACAAAGTAACGCCAGGCCGAATGGCCGGACGCAAGGCAGATCGAGTTGATCGGCTGACTCGGAGCGTTCCCGTGAACCGCGCTGCGAGAATTGGGTGCAGCCCACGCGGTGCGCGGACTGGAATGCATGACGAATGGCGTCGGAGTGGGGGCGGGCGAGGGACGGAAATCCCGATCGCCGGCGATCCCGAAGGGAAACGGACGGCCGCTGCAGACAATGGGAGTATAGAAGAAATCATGCGCTGCATCAATTTTCCCCATTCAGCTTCGTAGGGCCACGCCATGCGTGGCTGCGCGCCAATTCGGGGTCAGGAACGCCGGAAGCCTGGCGTCGGGCGTCAAGCCACCACGCCAGCATCATTCGGATGGTTTATGTTCGATCTGCCGCAATGCACCTTGGCACCCGCGCGCATTTGGTTACACTCGAAACCTATTTTTCTGCGATCCCGGATATCCCACCCATGAAGCTTGGTTCTTTGAAGGAAGGCGGCCGCGACGGCACCCTGATCGTGGTCTCGCGTGACCTGCGCCATGGCGTGCGCGCCACCGGGATCGCCGCCACGCTGCAGCAGGCGCTGGAAGACTGGAGCCACCTGGCGCCGCCCCTGAACGCCCTGTCCGAGTCGCTCAATGACGGCAGTGCCGACGGGGTGTTCGACATCGACCTGCAGGCGCTGGCCGCGCCGTTGCCGCGTTCCTATGAGTTCGTCGATGGCAGCGCCTACCTGCCGCACGTCGAGCGCGTGCGCCGCGCCCGTGGCGCCGAAGTGCCGGAAAGCTTCTACACCGACCCGCTGATGTACCAGGCCACCAGCGCCGGGTTCCATGGTCCGCGCGATCCGGTGAAGGTGATCAGCGAGGAGTACGGCATCGACTTGGAGGCCGAACTGGTGGTCATCACCGATGACGTGCCGATGGCGGTCACCGCCGAGCAGGCCGCCGGCCATATCCAGCTGGTCGGCCTGGTCAATGACGTCTCGCTGCGCAACCTGATCCCGGGCGAGCTGGCCAAGGGCTTCGGCTTCCTGCAGTCCAAGCCGCGCTCGGCGCTGTCGCCGGTGTTCGTCACCCCCGACGAGCTGGGCGACGCCTGGCAGGACAGCAAGGTGCACCTGCCGCTGGTCACCCACGTCAACGGCGCCTGGTTCGGCGCGCCCGAAGCCGGGGTGGACATGCAGTTCAACTTCGCCCAGCTGGTCGCGCACGCAGCCAAGACCCGCCCGCTGGGCGCCGGTGCCATCGTCGGCTCGGGCACCATCGCCAACGAGGACACCAGCAAGGGCGCGTCCTGCTTTGCCGAGCAGCGCACCGTGGAAACCCTGCGCGACGGCAAGCCGAGCACGCCGTTCATGTCGTTCGGCGACGTGGTCCGCATTGAAATGTTCGACGCCGCCGGCGAGAGCATCTTCGGCGCCATCGAACAGCGCATCGAACAGGCGACACGGCCCTGAACACCCCGGCCGACCGCATCGAGCTGTTCAGCTACTGGCGCTCCAGCGCAGCCTACCGCGTGCGCATCGGTCTGAACCTCAAGGGCCTGGAGCACCAGATCACCCCGGTGCACCTGGTCCGCGACGGCGGCCAGCAGCACAGCGAAGGCTATGCCGCGCTCAACCCGCAGGAGCTGGTGCCGACCCTGGTGCATGGGGATCTGGTGCTGCACCAGTCGATGGCGATCCTGGAATACCTCGACGAGGTATTCCCGGAGCCGCCGCTGCTGCCCGACGACGCCCCGGGCCGCGCCCGCGTGCGCGCGCTGGCGCAGCTGGTGGCGTGCGACCTGCACCCGCTCAACAACCTGCGGGTGATGCAGTTCTTCAGTGACACCTGGCACGTGCCGCAGACCGAGCGCGAGGACTGGACCAAGCACTGGATGCAGGTCGGCTTCGACGCGATGGAGCGGCTGCTGGTCGAATCGGTGGAGACCGGGCGCTTCTGCCACGGCGACACCCCGACCCTGGCCGACTGCTGCCTGGTCCCGCAGCTGTTCAACGCCCGCCGCTTCAACGTGGACCTGGGCCCGTACCCGACCCTGGTGCGGATCGACGAGGCCTGCCTGGCGTTGCCGGCGTTCGATGCGGCGCGGCCGGAGGTCCAGGCCGACGCGTCACCCTGAAACCGGGTACCGACCAACGGTCGGTACCTACCGATCAGAACCCGTGCGTGATCGCCGCCGGGGTCGCCGCCGAATAATCCGCGTACGGATCATGCTCGCCGCTGCCGCCTTCGGACAGGCGGAACTTCAGGGCCAGGCCATCGCGCGAATCGGCCGCGCGCAGCGCCTCTTCCTGCTCGATGATGCCGTTCTTGGCCATGCGGAACAGGCACTGGTCGAAACTCTCCATGCCTTCTTCCAGCGAGGCTTCCATCGCCGGCTTGATCTCATGCACCTGGCCGCGGCGCAGCAGGTCGCGGATCATCGGCGTGTTGATCAACACTTCGGTGGCCGGCAGGCGTCGCCCATCCTGGCCCTTGACCAGGCGCTGGGAAATCACCGCGCGCAGGTTCAGCGAAAGGTTCATCAGCACGTTGCGGTGCGCGCTCTCGGGGAAGAAGTTGAGGATGCGCTCGATGGTCTGGTCGGCGTTGTTGGAGTGCAGCGTGGCCAGGCACAGGTGACCGGTTTCGGCGAAGGCGATCGCCGCCTCCATCGTTTCCGAATCGAGGATTTCGCCGATCAGGATCACGTCCGGCGCTTCACGCATCGCGTTCTTCAGCGCGTTGTGGAAGGCGTGGGTATCCAGCCCCACCTCGCGCTGGTTGACGATCGACATCTTGTGCTTGTGCAGGTACTCGATCGGGTCCTCGATGGTGAGGATGTGCCCGGTCGTGGTGCTGTTGCGGTGGTCGATCATCGACGCCAGCGAGGTCGACTTGCCCGAGCCGGTCGAGCCCACCACCAGCACCAGCCCGCGCGGGGTCATGATGACGTCCTTCAGGACCTGGGGCAGGTTGAGCTCTTCGATGCTGGGAATCTTGCTGCGGATGGCACGGATCACCATGCCGACCTCACCGCGCTGCTTGAACACGTTGACGCGGAAGCGTCCCGCGTCGGGCAGGGCGATGGCCATGTTGAGCTCAAGGTCGCGCTCGAACTGGGGCACCTGGCCCTCGTCCATCAGCGAATAGGCGATTTTCTTGACCATCCCGGGCGGCAGCCCGGTGTTTCCCAGCGGGTACAGCTTGCCTTCGATCTTGATGTACACCGGGGCTCCGGTGGTCAAGAACATGTCCGAAGCGTTCTTTTCGGTCATCAGCTTCAGGAAATAGCCGATATCCATGCGAAATGTTTCCCCAACAATCGGCGACATGCCATTGCAAGCACGCCGCAGGCTTCCGACAATGGCCGCGCACCTTCTTCAGGCGAACGGCACCCCCAATGAATCCTAGCTTCGCACAAATGCGGCGTACCCCGTATGTAGTTTTGACGAGTTGCGTGATGGCGTGCGCATTCGCACTGGCCGGGCCGGCCCTGGCCCAGGACGGCGCGCTCGAGCTCATGCAGGCCCGCCAGGCCGTGGACAAGGCCACCCAGGCTGACGCCGACCAGTACGCCCCGGACCTGATCGCCGTGGCCCGCCAAGGCCTGGAACAGGCCCAGGCCGCCGCCAGCGACCGCCGCGAGCGCAAGAACGCCCCGGCCCTGGCCGTGCGCGCCACCGCCGACGCCGACCTGGCCCGCGCCCGCAGCGAGGAGGCCACCGCCACCGCCCAGCTGCAGCTGCGCCGCAACGAGGTGACCCAGCTCGAACGCCAGCTCGCCGCCGGGGAGGACCGCCGATGAAGCCTGCCGCCCTGCGCATGTCGCCGCTGCTGCTGGCCCTCGGCCTAGCCCTGTCGCCGCTGGCCGGTGCCGCCGAAGACCCGGCCGTGGCCCAGCTTACCCAGCGCCTGATGGCGATCCAGGCCAACCCGGATGCGTCCGAGCTGGCGGCCTATGAGCGCCTGCAGGCCCAGCAGGCCATCGCCGCGCTGGCCAACGCCAAGCGCCGCGACGTGGACCAGGCCCGCTACCTGGCCGACCGCCGGGTCGAAATCGCCGAAACCAGCGTGCGTGCCGCGCTGGCCAAGCGCGAAGTGAGCCAGCTCGAGCGCACCCGCAGCGACCTGCTGATCGAAGCCAGCCGCCGCGATGCCCAGCGTGCCCGCCAGGAAAGCGAGCGGCTGCGCGTGCAGGCCCAGATCCAGGCCGAGGAATCCGAACGCCTGCGCCTGGCCGCCGAAACCGAAGCGCTGGCCCGCCAGGATGCCGAAACCGCGCTGACCAGCGTGGCCGGCAAGCAGACCGCGCGGCTGAGCGCGGCCCAGCAGAACGCGGCCAAGCTGGCCCGCGAAGAGGCCGAGCTGGTCTCGGGCAGCAAGCTCCCGGGCTCGAAGTTCGACAGCCGCGGCGAGGTGTTCACCTTCGCCGGCGATGCCTTCGCCAGCGGCAAGGGCGCGCTCTCGGGCGGGGCCAAGGGCCAGGCCAAGGCGCTGGCCGAGTACCTCAACATCGGCAAGAAGGGCCGGGTCCGGATCGAGGCTTACGATGCCGCCGCCGGGGTAGGGCAGCAGCGCGCCGAAGCCCTGCGCGATGCCCTGGTGGGGGCCGGCGTCAGCGCCAGCCGCCTGCAGGTCAGCGGCAAGAAGGCGGCGGCCACCAAGGCCCGCTCGGCCGAGGTCATCATCGCCCCCTGAGTCGTTCAAGCCCTTGTTTTTGTTTAAATTTCGTTGAAGTGCGTGTTCAGCCTGAACCTCGACTGGCGCGCACCGGCGATTTCAAACGAAACCCTTGAACCGGCCCTTGGGCAGGCGTAGGGTCGATTGTCCGGGTGGCCTTCCGCGACCCGGACGATTGGAGGGCCGGGCCGATGCATCGAGGGCACGAACCAGAGCAGTCTGCAGGCCGGGCAACCCCGGTCGTGCGCCTGGGTTCTGCCGTGATCGCGGTGGATGCCGGCGCTCCTCCCGAAGCAACGCCCCGTGCCTCACCGGCCGGGGCGTTCTTGTTTGTGCTGTAAACGCGATAGGAGGTTCATCATGTTTGAAGGTCAGCCCCAGAGTGAAATCGACGCACGCCGCCAGCGTGATCCGGAATTCAAGGCGCTTTACGAACGGCACCAGAAGTTGAACAAGAAGTGTATGGATGCCGAATTGGGCGTACTTCCGATAGACGGTGTAACTCTGGGCCAGATGAAGCGTGAGAAGCTGTATGCCAAGCAGAAGCTGGAACGGCTGTACTCCTCCCCCCTGAATTGACGTTCCCTATGTGCCGGCCCACGGTCGGCACCTGCCGCTGAACCTGCCGGCCTTGGCCGGCACTACCAAACGCCGCGGGCGGCGTCCGTCTCCTCGTCGACGGGCGCCGTCCGCGTCGCTCTTTCCGGGGTTCCCGGACACGCATGGCGTGTCTCTACCATCTGTCGGATAATCGGGGGTCCGGCCGCACTGCGGCGCGAATCGATGTGACCCGATGGCAATCCACTCCTCCGTACTCGACCTCATTGGCAAGACCCCGATCGTCAAGGCCCAGCGCCTGGATACCGGTGTCTGCGAGCTGTACCTGAAGCTCGAAAGCGCCAATCCCGGAGGATCCATCAAGGACCGCATCGGCCTGTCGATGATCGAGGCCGCTGAACAGCGCGGCGATCTCAAGCCGGGTGCGACACTGGTGGAAGGCACCGCCGGCAACACAGGCCTGGGCCTGGCGCTGGTCGCCCAGCAGAAGGGCTACAAGCTCATTCTGGTCGTGCCGGACAAGATGAGCCGCGAGAAGATCTTCAACCTCAAGGCGATGGGCGCCGAAGTGCGCCTGACCCGTTCGGACGTGGCCAAGGGCCACCCTGAGTATTACCAGGACATGGCCAAGCGCGTGGCCGAGGAAACCCCGGGCGCGTACTTCATCAACCAGTTCGGCAACCCGGACAACCCGGCCGCGCACGAATTCGGCACCGGCCCGGAAATCCTGGAACAGATGGACGGCGACCTGGATGCCATCGTGTTCGGCTGCGGCAGCTCCGGCACCATGACCGGCCTGTCGCGCGCCTTCTCCACCCTGTCGCCGAAGACCGAACTGGTGCTGGCCGACCCGGTCGGCTCGATCCTGGCCGAATACATCAACGACGGCGTGCTCAACGACAAGTCCGGCAGCTGGCTGGTGGAAGGCATCGGTGAAGACTTCCTGCCGTCCATCGCCGATTTCAGCCGGGTCACCAAGGCCTATGCGATCACCGATGCCGAAAGCTTCCATACCGCCCGCGAGCTGCTGGGCAAGGAAGGCGTGCTCGGCGGTTCCTCCACCGGCACCCTGCTGGCGGCCGCGCTGAAGTACTGCAAAGAGCAGACCACCCCGAAGAAGGTGCTGGTGCTGGTCTGCGACACCGGCAACAAGTACCTCTCCAAGATGTACAACGACTACTGGATGCTGGACAACGGCTTCCTGGAACGCCCGCAGACCGGCGACCTGCGTGACCTGATCCTGCGCCCGTATGGCCAGCGCGACACCGTGGTGATCGGCCCGAACGACCTGCTGACCACGGCCTACCAGCGCATGAAGCTGTATGACGTGTCGCAGCTGCCGGTGATGGACGGCGACCAGCTGGTTGGCATCGTCGACGAAAGCGACGTCCTGCTGCATGTCTATGGCGATGAATCCCGCTTCCGCGACACGGTCTCCACCGCCATGGTCAGCAAGCTGGACCGGCTGGACGTGAAATCGCCGATCGAGGCCCTGCTGCCGGTGTTCGACCGCGGGCAGGTCGCCATCATCATGGATGGTGGCAGCTTCCTCGGGCTGATCACCCGGATCGACCTGCTGAACTACCTGCGTCGTCGCGTCCAATAACGGCGCGATGGCCGACGTTCGGCACTGAACCCCTGTTTACGAGCGTCAACGGCTGATTAAGCCTGCGCTGATAGACTTCCGCTCCATTTAATGTGGGCCCCAATTGGGGCTCTCAATCGCTGGGAATCCCATGTCCGATCCTGCAGCCTCCGGGCACTCCAAGCGCCAGCTCGCCCTGGCCACGCTGGCCATCCATGGCGGGCAGTCGCCCGACCCGAGCACCGGCGCGGTGATGCCGCCGATCTACGCCACGTCTACCTACGCCCAGTCCAGCCCCGGCGAACACCAGGGCTTCGAGTACTCGCGCACCCACAACCCGACCCGCTTCGCCTATGAGCGCTGCGTGGCCTCGCTGGAGGGTGGTACCCGCGGCTACGCCTTCGCCTCGGGCATGGCCGCCACCTCCACCGTGATGGAGCTGCTGGACGCCGGCAGCCACGTGGTGGCGATGGATGACATCTACGGCGGCACGTTCCGCCTGTTCGAGCGCGTGCGCAAGCGCACCGCCGGGCTGCAGTTCGGCTTCGTGGACCTGACCGACCTGGCCGCCTTCGAAGCAGCGATCACCCCACAGACGAAGATGGTCTGGATCGAAACCCCGACCAACCCGATGCTGAAGATCGTGGACATCGCCGCGGTGGCCGCCATCGCCAAGCGCCATGGCCTGATCGTGGTGGTGGACAACACCTTCGCCTCGCCGATGCTGCAGCGCCCGCTGGAAATGGGCGCGGACCTGGTCCTGCACTCGGCCACCAAGTACCTCAACGGTCACTCGGACATGGTCGGTGGCATGGTGGTGGTGGGCGACAACGTCGAGCTGGCCGAGCAGATGGCCTTCCTGCAGAACTCCATCGGGGCCGTGCAGGGTCCGTTCGACAGCTTCCTGGCCCTGCGTGGCCTGAAGACCCTGCCGCTGCGCATGAAGGCGCACTGCGCCAACGCGCTGGCCCTTGCCCAGTGGCTGGAAAAGCACCCGGCCATTGAAAAGGTGATCTACCCGGGCCTGGCCTCGCACCCGCAGCACGAACTGGCCACGCGCCAGATGAACGGTTACGGCGGCATCGTCTCGATCGTGCTCAAGGGCGGCTTCGCAGCGGCCAAGCGGTTCTGCGAGAAGACCGAGCTGTTCACCCTGGCCGAATCGCTCGGCGGCGTGGAAAGCCTGGTCAACCACCCGGCAGTGATGACCCACGCCTCCATCCCGCTCGAGCGCCGTGAGCAGCTGGGCATCAGTGATGCGCTGGTGCGGCTGAGCGTGGGGGTGGAAGAGCTGGGTGATCTGCAGCAGGACCTGGAGACGGCGCTGCAGGACGGTCCTTCCGCTTCCTCCGCCGCTCAATCGTCATAACAGTGCCCGGGAATCACATTGAATTCTAGAAAAGACATGAGGTCATCCTCCCCACTGGCGTTGTTCCGGACCCTCCGGACACACCGCGATCTCGTCAAGGGACTGGTCGTACGGGAAGTGGTGGGCCGGTATCGCGGGTCGGTCATGGGACTGCTGTGGTCGTTCTTCAACCCGATCCTGCTGCTTGCCGTGTATACGTTCGTCTTCAGCTACGTCTTCAAGGCGCGCTGGTCCGGTGGTGATGGTTCCAAGACCGAATTCGCACTCGTGCTGTTCGCTGGCCTGATGGTGTTCAACATGTTCGCGGAGTGCTGCAACCGTGCGCCGACGCTGGTTACAGGCAACGTCGGGTACGTGAAGAAAGTCGTGTTCCCGCTGGAGATCCTGCCGATAGTCTCGCTGGGCTCCAGCCTGTTCCACCTGCTGGTCAGTTTCGTGGTGTGGTCGGTCTTCTACATGGCGTTCGTCGGCATGCCATCGGCGACGCTGATGCTGATGCCGCTGGCGGTGCTGCCGCTGGTGCTGATGACTCTCGGCTTCTCGTGGATCCTGGCTGCGCTGGGCGTCTACCTGCGCGATGTTGCCCAGGTCATCGGCGTGGTAACCCTGGTATTGATGTACCTGTCACCGATCTTCTACCCGGTCTCGATCATGCCGGAGCAGTACCGGCCCTTCATGCAGCTCAGCCCGCTTACCACCACGGTGGAGCAGGTGCGCGCGGTGATGATGTGGGGCAAGGTACTGGATTGGCAGGCGTGGGGTATCAGCATGGGGGTGGGCCTGTTCATTGCATGGTTGGGGTTTGCGTGGTTCCAGAAGACTCGCCGGGGGTTCGCTGATGTCCTCTGATGCCGCCATCACCATTTCGGGCGTTTCCAAATGCTTTGAGATGTATGACACCCCCCGGGACCGCCTGAAGCAGTTCTTCGCGCCCAGCGGCAAGAAGTTCTATCGGGAGTTCTGGGCACTCAACGATATTTCCTTCGAGGTCGCCCCGGGCGAAACGATCGGCATTCTCGGCCGCAACGGAAGCGGCAAGAGCACGCTGCTGCAGATCATTGCCGGTACGCTCGCCCCCACCGGCGGCGAGGTGCGCGTCAATGGGCTGCTGGCGGCGCTGCTTGAACTGGGGTCGGGTTTCAATCCCGATTTCACCGGCCGGGAAAACGTGTACCTCAACGGCGCGGTGCTCGGCTTCAGCCGCGAGCAGATGCAGCAGCGCTTCGCCAGCATCGAATCCTTTGCCGACATCGGCGAGCACATGGACCAGCCGGTCCGCACTTACTCCAGTGGCATGTACGTGCGCCTGGCGTTCGCGGTACAGGCCTGCGTTGATCCGCAGGTCCTCATTGTCGATGAGGCGCTGTCGGTCGGCGACGAGAAGTTCCAGCGCAAGTGTTTCGAGTACATCGAAAGCCTGCGCGCGCGTGGCTGCGCCATCCTGATTGTTACCCACGCCACATCCACCGTGGAGAAGTTCTGCCAGCGTGCCGTGCTCCTTCACAAGGGGCGCGTGCACGGCATTGGCGAAGCGAAGGTCATCATCGACCAGTACCACGCGCTGCTGTACTCGGATGAGAAGGCGTACCTCCGCTACGTCAACTCCCAGTCCGCCGACGCTTCTGCCTCCGCGCTGGTGCCCATCGAACCGGTCCAGGCCACGCCGGCAGCGCTTGAAGCGCCGGTGGATCCGCTGCCTGCAGACGATGGCACCGGGCAGGCGGATGTCGCTGCCGTTCCAACCGCGCAGGGCGGCGCCGACGACGGCATGCTGCGTGCCTACATCAAGGACTGGGTGGCATTGGATGCGGCTGGAGAGCGGTGCGAAGTGTTCATGACGGGTCAGACTGTCACCATACGGGCGCGGGTGCACGCGCTGGACGCGATCGATGAGATGCAGTTCGGCCTGTTGTTGCGCACCGTCGAGGGCGTTTCCGCCTTCGGTACCAGCACCATGTACCAACGCGCCAACTGCATGGACGTCAAGCCGGGGGACTTCTGCGATGTGGAGTTCAGGATCGAGCTCAATCTGTGCGAAGGCAGCTACTTCGTGACGCTCGCATTGGCCGAGGCCATCAGCCATGCAGACATGGCGTACCTCGATCGCAAAACCGACGTCATCATCCTCAAGGTCAATGCGCCGCGCGCGCTGGGCACCGGCATCGCCGCGCTTCCCGTCAGCGTGGCCTTTGCCAAGCGTCCCAACGCGTGAACACGCGTGACCTGCGTACTGGAGATCCGATGAAGAAATCCCTGATGATCATCACCGAGGCTTTCGAGCTGGGGGGGGTTGAGACCTACATCCAGAACGAGGCCATCGAACTGACCAGGCAAGGCTGGGACGTCCATCTTGTCTGCGGGCGCCGTTTCGCCCGGACCCTGCTCCCCGAGGGGCTGGCATCGTTGACAACCGACATGGCGATCGGTCCGGAAGCGAGTGTCCATGAATTCCTGGGCGCCGTGGATCGCATCGTGGCACTTGCCCGGCGCAACGAGATCAGCGCGATCCACGCGCATCCCTTCACCTCCACGATCCCGGCGATGATGTGCGCCGCGCTGCTGGATGTGCCGTTCTTCGTGACGTTGCACGGGCCCAGCTCCATCGCCGGCAGCTACGGCGCTGCTTATGACTTCATGCTGGCATCGCTGGTGCTCCCGGCGGCGACCCGGGTCGTTGCGGTCTCGGAAGAAGTCCGTGCCTTGGCCGCGCCCTACGTGGACGCTGATCGCCTGGACATCCAGCTCAATGCGGTTGGCGTGCCTGCGGCGCGCGATGTGGTCGCGGGCGACCGCTGGCTGGTTGTCAGCCGGCTGGACCCGGCCAAGATCGACGGCATCCTCAGCTTCGTCGAAGCGGGCCTGGCCGCAGGTATCGCCGGGATCGACATCTGTGGCACCGGTCCTTCGCAGGAGGCGCTGGAAGACGGCCTGGCAAGGGAGCTCGAATCCGGCCAGCTGCGCCTTCTCGGAAGCAGCGACCATGTGCACGAGCTGGTACTCGAATACGCCGGTGTGGCTGGCATGGGGCGGGTGGCGCTGGAAGGCCTCGTGGCGGGCCGGCCGGTGGTGCTGGTCGGGTACGACGGCATCAAGGGCCTGCTGACCGAGGACCTCTACCGCCAGGCCATCGAATCCAATCTTTCCGGTCGTGGCGTCGAATCGATCAATGCGGCAGAACTGCGTCGTCAGCTCGATGCGTTGCCCTCCCTGGGGCCGAACATCCAGGCCCTGAGTGAACAGGTCCGCGCGGCGCACGATCCGCGTGCCATCTGGTCGCACTTCGCCGAGCAGCTCGTCGCTAGCGAGCCGGCGGACCATGCCGTGGTGAAGAGCTTCGTCAACCAGCTGCGCGCCACCCACCCGCATTCGGAGGCATCTGCCTACTGGTCGCGGGAGGTGATGGATGTGATGGGCCGTGTCGCTGCATCGCGCCAGGGCGAATCCACGGGCCTGCTGGCGCCCTTTGCGCTCTTCGCCACCGCCTACAACCGCAGTGTCGTCGAACAGGAAGCTGCTGGCCTCCAGGTCCGCATCGACAACCTCCTGACCGCGCCCGCAGCGGTACCGGGGCTGACGGCGGCCGAGCTGGAGCAGTTCAACACGTTGCTGACCCGGGTCCGGCAGCTTGAGCAGCACCTGCTCGACCTGGGTGAGGATGCATCCAGGCAACGGGATGCCTTGCACGTGGCGCTGGGACAGGCGACGCAGCGCATGGTGGACGCACTGCGCGAGGACCTGGCCGGCTTCGGCGAGTCCATTCACCACGTGGCGCGCCGCACCAGCGATGACCAGCGCCACGAAGCCGAGCGGCTGCTTGCAACGCTGCAGAGCAACACCGCCCATAGTGTCGACAGCATGCGGGAGATCGCGGCGGGCACCGCCGAGACCGTGCGCACCCACATGTCCCACGCGGTGTCGGACATCCGCGTCGAACTCCAGCAGGAATTCGAACGCCTCCGGCAACAGTCGAGGGTGGAAGCGACCGATAACGTTGAGTTGCTGCGGCGCGAGATGGGAGGGATGCGCGATGCCGTGAGGCACCAGATGCTTGCCAGCATCGGCGAGTTCAGGTTGGACAGCCGGATGGCATTTACAGAGGTAGTCAGGGGAACGGAGTTGAAGTTGGAACGCTCAATGGAAAGAATGGAATCGGAAATCAGAATGGACATCGCACGGATGGCCGGCGGGCTGGACCAGCGCGCCGACATGGACCGCAGCCTCGTGGAATTGCGCGAACGCGTCATCGCGCTTGAGTTCGAACTCAACGATGTCTACAGAAGTTCGTCGTGGGCGCTGACCCGGCCAATGCGGGTGCTCAAGCGCATGGTAGTCAAGCCCAGGGAGACCATGCGTCTGGTGGCTGGTGAGTTGAAAAGTGTCGGCGATGCGCCCAACAGCCAGGCTGAGCCGCCGGGTCTGTGGCGGCGTGCGATGAATTTCATCCGCCGCACCGCGCGGACCGGGAAGCTGGATCCGTCCGACAAGGCGCGCCTGATCAACATGGTGCGGAACAACTATTCCACGGTTGCACAGAACCTGGGCGTGCCCGTGCCGCAGCTGCAGCTGGCGCCTCGTGGTGAGCTCGAGGACGTGTTCGTCTGGTCAGTCATCGACTGGCATTTCCGGATGCAGCGACCACAGCACCTGGCCGCGGCGATGGCCGGCAAGGGGCATCGTGTCTTCTATATCTCGAACAACTTCGTCGACTCTCCGAAACCCGGGTTCGCCCTGGAGGCGCTCGACAAACAGGGGCGTCTGTTCCAGGTCAACCTGCACGTGGCGGGTGCACCGCAGATCTACAGCGACCTGGCTTCCGAAGCGCAGGTCGCCGCCATCCGTGACAGCCTCGCCGAGCTGCTGGCCTGGACCGAAACGCGGAAGTCGATTTCGTTGGTGCAGCACCCGTACTGGATCGAGCCGGCCCAGTGCCTCCCCAACATGCGCCTCGTCTACGACTGCATGGACCACCATGGTGGATTCGAAAACAATGCATCCACTGTCCTGGAAGGCGAGCGCAAGCTGGTGGAGCGGGCCGATCTCCTGATCGTGACGTCGCAGTGGCTTCGCGACGAGATGGAGGGCAAGTCGCGCAACATGGCGCTGATCCGCAACGCCACCGAATACGAACATTTCTGCAACAGGCCGGACGATGTGTTCACCGACCCGCAGGGTCGCAAGGTGATCGGCTACTACGGTGCCATCGCCGAATGGTTCGATGTCGAACTGGTGCGAAAAGTCGCGCTGGACCATGCTGATGCGCTGGTGATCATGGTCGGGCGGGATACCGTAGGCGCCGACCAGCGACTGGCCGACCTTCCCAACGTGCGTTTCGTCGGTGAAGTGGCCTACAGGGAGCTGCCGTACTGGGTGCACGGATTCGATGTCTGCCTGTTGCCGTTCCAGGTCATCCCGCTGACCCTTGCGACCAATCCGGTCAAGGTCTACGAGTACCTGAGCGCCGGCAAGCCGGTTGTTTCGGTCGATCTTCCTGAAATGTCCCAGTTCCAGGGGCTGGTCAAGCTGGCAACGTCGCCGGTCGGGTTCTCTGCGGCAGTGGGCGAAGCGCTCGCAGATACCGAAGCCAGCGCGGAAGCGGTCGCCGCCCGCCAGGCATTCGCTGCCTGCCAGACGTGGGCCCATCGCGCTGCGGACCTGGACCATGCGCTTGAGGCGATCAGCGAGCCTGTCGTCAGCGTGGTCGTGCTCTGCTACAACAACCTGGAATACACCCAGGCCTGCCTGGACAGTCTGGAAAAGCACAGCGACTACCCGAACCTGGAGGTGATCGCCGTGGACAACGCGTCCAGCGACGCTACCCCCGAATACCTCGCCCGCTGGGAGCGCGAAGGCCGAAACCGCCGCTATATCGCCAATGCGACCAACCTCGGTTTCTCCGGAGGCAACAACGTTGGCCTGGCCGCGGCGAAAGGTGATTACCTGGTGTTGCTGAACAACGACACCTTCGTCACCCCGGGATGGGTGCGCACGATGGTCTCGCACCTCCTGCGTGACCCCTCCGTTGGCCTGGTCGGGCCGGTGACCAACAACATCGGCAACGAAGCGCGCATCCAGATCGAGTACGCGGACATGGAGGAAATGGTGGTGAATGCCGGCAAGCACACCCGCCTGCACGCCGGACTGTCGTTCCCGTTGAATACTGCCGCCTTCTTCTGCGTGATGATGACCCGGGCGGCATACGAGACGGTCGGCCCCATGGACGAGGCCTTCGGGGTCGGCTTCTTCGAAGATGATGACTACTGCCGCCGGCTCGACCAGCACAACCTGGGCGTGATCTGTGCCGACGATGTGTTCGTCCATCATCACCTGTCTGCGAGTTTCAACAAACTCAAAGCAGAGGCCAAGCAGGCGCTGTTCGACCAGAACAAGGCGGTCTACGAGGCCAAGTGGGGCCCGTGGACGCCGCATGTGTACCGCGACCGCCCGCTTCGCAGCTGATCGTGCCGCTGCGGGGGAAATAAAAAAAAACGCCCCGAAAGGGGCGTTTTTTCATGCGGCAGCCGGCTCCGATCAACCGCGCAGGACGCGTTCCACGATCCTCCGCGATGCGGCACCGTCACCATAGGGATTGTGGGCGCGCGCCATGGCGGCGTAGGCCTGCGGATCATCGAGCAGGCGGTTGGCCTCGGAGGTGATGGTCTCGGCGTGGGTCCCCACCAGCTTCACCGTGCCTGCATCGATGGCCTCGGGGCGCTCGGTCGTATCACGCATGACCAGTACAGGCTTGCCCAGGGAAGGGGCTTCCTCCTGCACGCCACCGGAGTCGGTGATGATCACCGCAGAGCGCATCATCAGGTAGACGAACGGCAGGTAGTCCTGCGGCGGGATCAGGAACACGTTCTCCTGGTCGCGCAGGATCCGGTTGACCGGCTCCTGCACGTTGGGATTGAGGTGCACCGGGTAGACCACCTGCACATCGCCGCGCTGCGCCAGCTGCTTGAGCGCAAGGCAGATCTGTTCAAACCCGTCGCCGAAGTTCTCACGCCGGTGGCCGGTGACCAGGACCATCCGGCGCGAGCCGTCCAAGAACGGGAAACGCGCCTCCATTGCTGCGGAAAGCGCCGTATCGGCATCAATCTTGGCGGTCACCTCCAACAGCGCATCGATCACCGTGTTGCCGGTGATTTCGATCGCCAGCGGTGAAACGCCTTCCCGCACCAGGTTGTCCCGGGACCGTTCGGTCGGCGCGAAATGCAGCTGCGTCAGCGGCGCGGTAAGGCGCCGATTGCCTTCTTCCGGCCAAGGCGCGTAGATATCCCCGGTACGCAGGCCAGCTTCGACGTGGCCAACAGGGACCTTGTTGTAGAAGGCAGCCATGGCCGAAGCCAGCGTGGTGGAGGTGTCGCCGTGCACAAGCACAAGGTCCGGTGCATGCCGTTCGATGACCTCGCTCATGCCGGTGAGGATCCGCGAGAACAGCCCCGGCAGGGTCTGGCCCGGCTGCATCACGTCAAGGTCTTCGTCCGGAACGATTGAAAACAACTCGAGGACCTGGTCCAGCATCTGGCGATGCTGGGCAGTGACCGCAACGATGACGTCCATCGAGCCGTCCCGTTTGAACGCCTCGACCACCGGTGCCATCTTGATGGCCTCGGGGCGCGTGCCGAAGGCGATCACTACTTTCTTCCGTCGTTCAGTCATTTCTACTCAGCTGGTTGGCTCAAGGGGTGCTGGACCTATTCTAGCCAGTCCGCCCAAGAAAAAAGGGAGGGGCAGAAACTGCCTCTCCCTTCTTCGCATTCACATACCGCGCAGGCACTTACTCGATGGTGAAATCGACCTTGGTGCTGCTCAGCGCGGTGCCATCTTCGCCGATGCGGATTTCCAGGGCCTGGGTGCCGGCCTTGGTGAGCATCGAAGCAGGAATCGAGCCGGTCACCGTGGAGCCGGAGATGGCACGGTTGTCCAAGCGCTTGCCGTCCAGCCAGACAGCGGCATCGTAGCCTTCCAGGTCGCGGTCGGCCTTGACCCACACGTCGACGCGGCTGTCAGACTGCGCCTCGGAGGCTGCAAGTGCCTTGGTCGTCGTCGGGCCGTACTGGACCACTGCCAGGCCGGCCAGGGCATCGATGGACTTCACTTCCGGCTCAGCGGCAACGGGGGCCGGGGCCAGGGCTTCATCCTTGCTCTCCTCGGCTGCGGGCTGGGGGGAAGGAGAGCAAGCGGCCAGCGCAAGGGCGCCAGCAACAGTAGCGCCATACATCCAGTGCTTGGTGCGAGTGATGCTCATAATAATGTTCTGCGAGTATTTTCGTTTAGATTCGGTGGGAGCCCCGACTTGGCGGAGCCCGGTCCGCCTGGACCTCGATAATGGTGGGCAGGCGCCCGCATATGCTAGCGGTTTGCCGCCCGCAATACACGGTCCGTGCGGAAATCGCTCCCTGGCCGGCGCCGGGGCCCGCCGGGCCGCCAGGCGCCCACGTGGCCGTCATCCGGTGCGCACCGCTACAATGGCGCGCAATTCCAGGGGGGGAGCCCAGACGTGCATAAAGGCCGGACCGCATTGATAGTGCTGATGGTTCTGCTGGCAGGTTGCCAGCGGAAACCTGCAGATGTATCCACCGTGCCTTACCGTGTGGTCGATGAAGGTCGCCAACGGGGCGATTGCACGCTGTGCGTGCTGCCGCTTCCCGATACCCGTTGCGGGCAGGGCGATGGGCACGCCGCGGAGGTCCGCTGGCACCTGCCGGCCGCCGCCGCGCACACGCAGCTGCGCATGAAAGCGGTGCGGATGGACGATGACATCCTCGACATCCCGATCGCGGGCCGGGCAGGCCGCGCAACCCTCCCCGTGGAACTCCAGCCGGATGACCGGATCGCCCTCGTGGACACAGAAGCCTCACGAGAGCTGATGTTCACCACGGTAACCGAGCCGGTGGGTTGCGCATTGATCACGGCGCGGGGACAAGCTCCGGTGGGCCCGGATCGGCCTTGAGCGCCTGCATGGAATGGCGGTTGAGCACCCGGTTGGAGAAGGCGTTGAGGCGGTGGGTGCGCAGCAGCTCGATGGAACGGACACGTTCGGCGCGGCTGGCCTTGCAGACCGTCAGCATGGGCTCGCATCGGGCAAGCGTTGCAGCCGGGTCATGGCCGAGCAGGATCATCTGGCGTCCGACGGTGTTACCCCAGGCCTGAACGTAGGGCGCCTCCCGCCAGGTCGCGTAGGTCAAGGGCACCTGCAGCAGGACCACGCCGGCCAGCACCAGTGAAACAATACCGCGTTGCGGCAATTGCCATTTGCGCCAATCCGACCCTGCCGCCATCAGTGCAAGTGCCACCGTGCCGAGCTGGTACATCAGCAGGTAACGCTGTTGCGAGGCGTAGGCCGGCCCGAATTCCGTGACGCGGGTCAGCACGATGCCTGCGACGGCACCGTAGCAGAAGAGCATGAGGGTGACGGCGAGGAACTGGCTCTGGTTCCAGCGGTCGCGCAGCGCGCGCCACCAGAACCACCCATGCGCCACGACCACCGCCACACCGAGCAGCTGATGCACCAGCTCTGCCTTGCGCGGGAAAACGAGTTGCAGCAGCGGGCGGTCGGACACCGAAAGCGCGGCGATGGAAAGCGCCATCTTCAGCAGTTCACCCGGGCCGAATCCCATCAACGCATGCAACGCCGATGGGCCGCCGTGGCGGGCCGCGATGTAGGTATGCAGGTAGTAGTGGCTGGCAAGGCGGTAGCCGATCGCAGCGACGACGATCACGACCAGCGCGGCGGAGGTACGCCGCCAGCTTTCCCCCCGCAACTTGATCTCGCGCAGCGCCAGCGCGCAGGTGGCGCTGATGGCGCAGATCAGTGCCGTGCCGTCCATCGTGAACAGCACGACCGGCGCGATCAGCAGGATCGGCAGCCACCTGTGGCGCTCCACCGCCTGCCAGGCTGCGATGGCCAGCAGGATCATGGACAGGGGGCCGAGGTAACTGAGTGTCACCAGCGACCAGTTGAACGCCATTCCGCCACTGAGCGAGACAAGGCTGGCGGCAGCGGCAACCAGCGGGAGCAGCATCCACCAGGCGCCGTTGCCATGGTCCCGGTTGTCCTGCCTCACCACGAACAGCATCAGCAGCCATGCGAGCGCGGCAATGGCAAGCCCGATGTACGACTCCACGACGAAATCGAGCGAGAAGGTATCCGCGTTCCAGATCAGCAGCAGCTTGTGGATGGGCTGGGCGTGGTCGTCCGCGCTGCGCTTCATGTACAGGTCGGTCAGCGTCACGCCGCCGTTGTAGTACTTCTGCAGGAACGCGTCGACGAAATACCAGCCGTCCGACACCACGAACGGATTGCTGGCGTAGGAGATGTAAACAGCCGCGTTGGCGAATGCGAACGACGCCAGCGCCAGGATGACGAGGGTAGGCAGGCTGGCCCGCAGTCGCCCGGAGGGGGTCGGCATGCTCATTGCTCAGCCTGCCAGTGCTTTATCCGCGGCTGCGAAGATGGTCGGCAGGTGCTCTTCCACGCCAATCCACAGCGGCATCCGCACCAGGCGCTCGGAGATGTCGTCAGTGACCGTCATCTCCGATCCGGTGCGGCCAAAGGTGCGGCCGGCCGGCGAGGAGTGCAGCGGGATATAGTGGAATACCGCCTGGACACCCTGTTCCTTCAGCGCCTCGATGAACCGGGTGCGCGCCTCCAGCGATGGCAAGCAGCAGGTAGTACATGTGCGCGTTGTGCGTGCAATGGGCAGGCACGATCGGGCGCCGTACGTGGCCGGCCAGCTCATGCTGCATTGCCCAGGCGTGGTACTGGTCCCAGATCGCAAGCCGCCTGCGCGTGATGTCAGCGGCTTCCTCGATCTGCGCGGCGAGGAACGCAGCGGTGATCTCGCCCGGGAGGTAGGACGAACCAACGTCCACCCAGGTGTACTTGTCGACCTGTCCACGGAAGAATCGGCTGCGGTTGGTGCCTTTCTCCCGGATGATCTCTGCCTGCTCGCCGAACTCGTCGTCCCGGCACAGCAGCGCGCCACCTTCGCCGGAGATGATGTTCTTGGTTTCGTGGAAGCTGAAAGCGCCCAGGTCGCCGATGGCGCCCAGCGGTCGCCCGCGATACGTCGACATGATCCCCTGCGCCGCGTCTTCGACCACGCGCAGGCCGTGGCGTTCGGCGATTGCCATGATGGCGTCCATCTCGCAGGCGACGCCGGCGTAGTGCACGACGCAGATCGCCTTGGTGCGCGGGGTAATGGCGGCTTCGATCAGGTTCTCGTCGATGTTCAGGGTATCGGCGCGCACATCGACGAAGACCGGAATCGCGCCGCGCAGCGCGAAAGCGCTGGCGGTGGAAACGAAGGTAAACGACGGCAGGATCACTTCGTCGCCCGGCTCCAGGCGCAGCAGCAGCGCGGCCATCTCCAGGGCGGCGGTGCACGAGTGGGTCAGCAGGGCCGTGCGGGCACCGGTCTGTTCACGGAACCACGCATGACAGGTCCTGGTGAACGGACCGTCGCCAGACAGATGGCCATTGCCGTGTGCCTGTTCAATGTAGCTCAGTTCCTTGCCGGTCATGAACGGGCGGTTGAAGCGGATCATGTGTGCGCCTATTTGGACGATTAGAGGGGGGCTGTTCAACCCTGGCTGAGGATGATCAGGCCGACGATCACGGTGCCAAGGCCAATGGCCTTGGCCATCGTGAAGGTTTCGCCGAACAGGGGAACGGCGATGATGCATACCAGCAGGAAATTCAGGGCCATGAAGGGGTAGGCCTTGCTGAGCTCAAGCCGCGACACGGCGAGCATCCAGCACAGCGAGGCAGCAAAGGCGGCCACGAAGGCGGAAACCACCCACGGCTGCAGCAGCAGCTGGATCACGGTGGGGAGTTTGGCGAACCAGCCTGCACTGGCGGGCTTGAAGATCGATGCCTGCCATTTGATGACGAGCTGGCCATAGCTGGTGAGCAGGATGGTCATTCCGACCATCAACCAGGGGAACACCTTGCTCATGCCTGGCCTTCCTTCAACCCAAGGCGGCGGTCCAGGTGGTAGGTGTCGTAGGCCTTGAAGAGCTTCAGCCCCGCGCGCGACCATTGGCGTTGGACCGTGTAGTTCCAGATCTGGGTGGAGATGACCAGTTCCTGCATCGACAGCCCGGCGTAGTAATGCTGGATGTGGCGCAGCAGTTTCCCATACAGGCCGCGGCGCTCGAAGTCCGGATGTACGGCGTTGAGGACGATCTCGACCGTTGACCCGCCCACATCGCAGGTCGCGAAGCCGGCGACCGTGCCTTCCTCGGAGACGACCCAGGTCTGGCTTTCCGCCCGCTCGCCTTCCAGCCGACTGAGTGCCCATTCCACGTACCCGGCAAGTACCAGGTCGCGGGGCAGCAACGGGTTGGCCGAATAATGCGCCCGGTAGTTGGCGAACCCCGTCGCCGCAATCCCGGCAATGGCCTGGCGATGTTCCGCCGTCGCGAGGCAGACCTGGGGTTCGGCGCGGGTGGCGGCCGGATCCAACGCAGCGGCGTAATAGACCAGCGTATCTGCATGGATGACCTGATGTCCGCGTCGCTGCAGCGCGGTGGCCAGCGCGGTCTCGCCCGCCGGAACGCGGAAGATCACAAGGTCGGCCGGGTCCGCTTCGATCTCTTCGACCAGAAGCGGGACGTCATCGATCGACTCCAGCGTACCGCGCGACACCTGGATGTCGAACCGGCGCGAATCCGGGGCCGAATGCTGGAAGTACCTGCGTGCGCTCATCGGGCCTGCTTCCGGGTGTCCTGCCAGATCAGGTACTGCGGCCGCTTCTTGGCTTCCCCGTGAACGCGGCCCAGGTACAGGCCCAGCACGCCGATGCAGGCCATGATGATGCTTCCGACCAGCCAGATGGACGCGATGATGCTGGTGAAACCGGCCACGCGGATGTCACCCGAGCTGTATCGATACACGCTGTAGACCGCGAAACCGGCGGCAATGGCGGCAATGGCAAGCGCGGCGGTCATTACCAGCCGCAGCGGCTTGTCGGAGAAGGAGAGGGCAACGCGGGTCGCCATCTGCAGCAGCTTTCCGAGGCTGTAGCTGCTCTTGCCTTCGGTCCTGCGCCCGTGCGAGACCTCGACCTTGTGGGTCTGGAAGCCTGTCCAGCGCACCAGCAACGGCAGGAACCGATCCGACTCGGGCATGTTGTTCAGCGTGTCGACCACTTTGCGGCTGTAAGCGCCGAAATTGGCGGTGCTGTGGTCGTACTGGGTGTCGGTCAACCAGCCCAGCGTGCGGTAGAACAGCTGCGACCCGGTCCGCTTGCCCCAGCTGTCCTGGCGATCCACGCGCTGGCCAAGCACCACCTCGACGTCGCCTTCAAGCGCGGCAAGCAGCTTGGGAATCTCTTCCGGCACGTCCTGGAGATCGCAGTCCATCACGATCATGCTCTGGCCCCTCGCGTGCGCAAGGCCTGCGCTGATCGCGGCATGTTGCCCGAAGTTGCGCGCAAGGCGAAGGCCGCGCACCTGTGGATTGAGCTGCGACAGCTCGGTGATGCGCCGCCACGCCTGGTCCGGGCTGTTGTCGTCCACCAGCAGGATTTCGTGCGAGCGGCCTGCGGCCTGCAACGCGCGGGTCACGCGGTCCACGAGCTCCTCGAGGCAGTTCCTGCAGCCATACACGGGAACGACCACCGAGACATCCAGGTTCGGCTGACTGGGTTCAATGGCGTGTTCTGCCTTGGTCGACGTCGTGTTCAATAGGCTGGCTCGGAAGTGCTGCGGGGATGAAACGCGCGTACAAACTACGGCAACAGCGTGAAAAGAATTGGACAGCTGCGTGAAGACGATCGCCCACCAGAGGTGGGCGATCGCCGGAAGTGCAGCTGTCTGGCCCGGGTTCGGGCCGTTCACCGGGCGTTAGTGTATTTTGAGCGCGCCGATTTTCACACTTTTTTCCTCGGGACACTGCAGGCGGACCGGCAGTTCCCCCGCGACGGCGGTCAACGTGCCGGTCGGCAGGTCGGCGGTGATGACCTTTTCCCCCACCACGGTCCGTGCCAGGGTCGGGCCGATCTGGACGGTCGGGCTTCCGCGCAGGTGCTCGAACGTGATCCAGATGCTGCTGTTGCCGTCCGGCATTGGATTGAACGGCTGTCCCACCCGTGCCTTGTTCGGCCCCCAGGACTTCACCTTGAACTCGCAGTCCTTGAAGGTGTGCACGATCCCGAGCGGGACCATGTCGCGGACCAGCGAGTCCGATTCCGCCATCCGTAGATAGTGGGCCGAACCGGCGACCAGATCCTGGCGGATCAACCGGTTCCTGCTGTGCTCATTCCAGGCCTGGTCACAGCCCGTGCGCGTACGGGGCGCCTCGCGGGTTCCGCAGTTGACCCATTTGTCGTCGATCCTGGCCAGCAGCTGGCCGAGCACCGGGCGCACCACGATGCGGGAGGCGTCGTGCAGCTGCGGCAGCAGGCGCGGACGATGCAGCTGCTTGCCGATGATGTCGGCCAGCTGGAACAGGGGGATGTCATTGGGCAGGCTCACCGGTCCGTCCTCACCATCGATGACCAGCAGCGGCACCCGGGCCATTCCCACCTGGCGGCGTGTATTGGGGCCGTCGAACTGCCCGGACACCTTGTTTGAACTGCCCGGACACCTTGCCGTTGAGCCGCTGATAGACATCAGGCTGGCTGTCGAGCACGGGGGCATGGTCGCCGAAGATCACGATCAGTGCGTCCGGATCAGCGGCAAGCACCTTTTCGGTCCAGTCCATGACGGCGCCGGTGGTGTAGGCGCTGGCATTGAGGTAGTTGGGCAGCAGTTTGAGCCCGTCTCCACCATTGAAAGCGACCTTGTCGGGACGGCGCTTGGTATTGCGCGCATAGGCCCAGTGCGAGGAAAGCGAGACTACGTAGTTGAAGGTAGGGCGTACAGACTGGGTGGCGAGCATGGAAAGGTTCTGGTTGAACATCGATCCGTCGGCCAGGAACGGGCCATCCATGTCATCCAGGTTGAACGCTTCCACGGGATTGAACTCTTCGAAGCCCACGCGCGCGTACGCATTGTCCCGGCCCCAGTTGGAGGCGCGATGCGGGTGGCTGGCCATGGTGCGGTAACCCAGCTTCTGGAACAGTCCCGGCAGGCAGGGCGCGGTGTTCTTCATGCTTTCCAGGAACGCGATCGAGTTCGACGGCGACGGCAGCGCACAAAGCACTTCGAACTCTGCATTGGCGGTCGCACCGCCGATCACCGGCGAAAGGCCGTGTGGCTTGCCCGCACGCTCCCACAAGGCGCGGAACCGTGGATCCAGGGCATCCTCGGTGCCTTCCAGGCCATCGAGCACGCTGGTGTCCCAGATGGATTCGAGCAGCACGATGTGGACGTTGCGGTTGGGCTTGGGGCCGGTGGCCACGCTCCACCGTACTGGCGAGGTCGATGCGACTTCATCTGCGTTGGGGATGAAACCGATGTCCCGGCGCATGTCCTGCCAGTCCTTCAGCAGGTACAGCAGCCCGCCCTCTGCCTTGAGGCGCTCCAGCTGTTCACTCTTGCGCGCGGACTCTTCATAGTTCTTCGTGGTCGGCGCGCCTGCCTGGACGTTGTGTACGAGCCGGCCGGCGGGCCCCACCCAAGCGCTGGAGGTAAATACCACCAGTACTGAATAACCCAGGCCCAGCCCGAGCGGCAGGAGCGAGCGCCTGCGCGGCTTGAAACACAGCACCAGCAGCGCGCTCAGGGTTACCAGCAAAATCGCGCCAACGACCAGGTAGCGGCCGGAAAGCGTGGAGATGAGGAGTGGAACCGCTTCGAAATCGGCAGCCTGGATGGGTGTTTTCATCGCCGCGACCTTCACGGCGTGCCCGAGCAGGAGCAGGTGGCACAACGCAGCGTTGGTTATGGAAGCCCAGACGATATTGCGGAAAGACGGCGCCAGCAGGACGAACAAGGGCGCTACAAGCAATGCTGTAACGACCACGGCGACCGCGTGGTACTCGAATGAAAACGTATGTCGTGCGATCAGGCCGGCGGAAACACAGCTGAGGGCGGCGACGACGATCTGCAGCAGGTCAATAGGGCGATAACGGGGCGGGACGGTGGTGTGCGAATTCTGTGGGGCCATTTTTTCTCAGAGCCGGTGCCTGCCGTGGTGGGCAGCCCTGCTCAGGGGTTCCAGATAATGGGTGGTCCGGCATCCTATGTGACGAACGCGTGACAAGGGAAATGACTAAAGGCATGCCCCGGCTGGGCCGGGGCATGCGGGGCAGATAATGAATGCGGTCGTTCCTGCTGCGCCAGGCCTCAGCCCAGCGCTTTTTCCAGCTCCGGCAACAGGGTGAACAGGTCGCCCACCAGGCCGATATCGGCAATCTCGAAAATCGGCGAATCCGGGTCCTTGTTGATCGCCACGATGGTGCCGGCGTCCTTGATCCCGGTCAGGTGCTGGATGGCACCACTGATGCCCACCGCCACGTACAGCTCCGGCGAAATGATCTTGCCGGTCTGGCCCACCTGCAGGTCGCTCGGCACGTAGCCGGCGTCCACCGCGGCGCGCGAAGCACCCACGGCGGCACCCAGCTTGTCGGCCAGCTGGAAGATCACCTTGAAGTTCTCTTCCGAACCCACACCACGGCCGCCGGAGACCACGCGCTTGGCGCTCTGCAGGTCCGGGCGGTCGGTGGCGCCGGCGGCCAGGCCGATGAAGCGGGTGTGGCCCGGGAGGGCCGCATCCACGTTCGCCGCTTCCACAGGGGCGCTGCCGCCGCTGGCGGCTTCCGGCCACGAGGCGGCACGCACGGTGGCGACCACGATCTGGTCGGCCGGCACGTCCACGGTGATGATCGCGTTGCCCGCGTAGATCGGGCGCTTGAAGCTGTGGCTGCCTTCCACGGTCATCAGGTCCGACACCTGGTTCACGCCCAGCAGGGCCGCCACGCACGGCATCAGGTCCTTGCCGAAGGTGGTGGAGGGGCCGAACACATGGGTGTAGCCCTTGGCCAGCTGCGCGATCTGCGGGGCCAGCACCTGCGCCAGCGCCTGCGCGTTGGCGGCATTGGCCACGGTCAGCACCTTGGCCACGCCGGCCAGGCCGGCGGCCTGGGCTGCCACAGCCGAAGGGTCGGCGGCCAGCACCAGCACGTCGATGCTGGCGCCGCTGATGGCGGCGGCCGCGCTCACGGTCTTGGCGGTGGCGGCGTTGAGCTTGCCGTCATGGTGTTCGGCAACAACGAGGATCTTGGTCATTACAGCAACCCCTTCTGCTTGAGTGCGGCAACCAGTTCGGCCGCGTCCTTGACCATCACGCCCTTGCTGCGCTTGGACGGCGCGGCGTACTGGGTGGTCTTGAAGGTATCGGCGGCTTCAACACCCAGGTCGGCCAGCTGCAGCGTTTCCAGCGGCTTGGCCTTGGCCTTCATGATGTCGGGCAGCTTGATGAAGCGCGGTTCGTTCAGGCGCAGGTCGGTGGTGACCACGGCCGGCAGGTCCACTTCCAGCGTTTCCAGGCCGGCGTCGACCTCGCGGGTCACGGTGGCCTTGCCGTCGGCGATGTCCAGCTTGCTGGCGAAGGTCGCCTGCGGGCGGCCCCACAGCGTGGCCAGCATCTGGCCGGTCTGGTTGGCATCGTCATCGATGGCCTGCTTGCCCAGGATCACCAGGTCCGGCTGTTCCTTCTCGACCAGCTTGAGCAGGGTGCGCGCGGCGGTCAGCGGCTGGATGGCCTGGTCGGTGACCACGTGGATGGCGCGGTTGGCGCCCATGGCCAGGCCGTTGCGCAGGTGCGCCTGGGCATCGGCCGGGGCGATGGTGGCCACGATCACTTCGGTGGCGATGCCCTTGTCGCGCAGGCGCAGGGCTTCTTCCAGCGCGATTTCATCGAACGGATTGGGGGACAGCTTGACGCCGTCGGTGACCACGCCGGAACCGTCCGGCTTGACCTGAATGCGGACGTTGTAGTCCACCACGCGCTTGTACGCGACGAGGATTTTCATCTGGTGCGGAATCCTTCAATAACGGGGAACGTCCGGCTCCTGGGGCAGCAGCCGGTTCGGGGGTGGGACTGCGATTCTACCCGGCTACGCCGTACCATGCGAATGCGTATGGTGGCTGTGGTCATATGCTGCGCCGCGCCATTTTTCTTGCCTTGGGTTCACCAATTTCGGCGCCTCTCGGAGCCGGCCGTTGTATCCTCTCCCGCTAACCGGAGGTCTGGAACCACTGCCTCCCAGCATGAATACCGAACAGGAGAACGGGTAGTGCCAACATGGCTTGTCACCGGCGGAGCTGGATTCATCGGCGGGAACTTTGTACTTGAGGCCGTCGCCAAAGGCGTGCGCGTCATCAATCTGGACGCGCTCACCTATGCAGGGAATCTGAAAACCCTGTCGTCCATCGAGGGCGACCCCAACCACGTCTTCGTTGAAGGAGACATTGGGGACCGGGACCTGGTTGCCCGGCTGCTGGCGGAGCATCAACCCGATGCCGTGCTGAACTTCGCGGCGGAAAGCCACGTGGATCGCTCCATCGACGGTCCCGGTGCCTTCATCCAGACCAACGTGGTAGGCACGCTTGGCCTGCTCGAAGCTGTGCGCGACTACTGGAAAGCGCTGCCGGCCGGGAAGGGCGACGCGTTCCGCTTCCTGCATGTATCCACCGATGAGGTTTACGGCACTCTGGGGGAGACCGGCAAGTTCAGTGAAACCACGCCGTACGCGCCCAATTCGCCGTACTCGGCGTCCAAGGCTGCGTCCGACCATCTGGTGCGTGCCTTCCACCACACCTACGGCCTGCCGGTGTTGACCACCAATTGTTCCAATAATTACGGCCCTTACCATTTCCCGGAAAAGCTCATTCCACTGGTGATTGCCAGGGCGCTGGCCGGCGAGCCGCTGCCGGTATACGGCGATGGCAGGCAGGTGCGCGACTGGCTGTTCGTTTCCGACCACTGCGAAGCTATCCGGACCGTGCTGGCAAAAGGCCAGGTCGGTGAGACCTACAATGTGGGTGGCAACTCCGAAAAGGAAAACATCGAAGTGGTGCACGCAATCTGTGCCCTGCTCGATGCCCGCCGGCCGCGTGCCGACGGCCAGCCGCGCAGCAGCCAGATCACCTATGTAGCCGACCGGCCCGGGCATGATCGCCGCTACGCGATTGATGCAAGCAAGTTGAAGGACCAGTTGGGGTGGGAGCCGAAGTACACCTTCGAGCAGGGCATTGCCTTCACCGTTGACTGGTATCTGGCCAACCAGGAATGGGTCAACGGTGTTCTGGACGGAAGCTACCGCCTGCAGCGCATTGGCACTGCGGCGTGAAACAGGGAGTAAACATGACCCAGCGTAAAGGCATCATCCTCGCCGGCGGTTCGGGGACGCGTCTGTACCCGATCACCAAGGGAGTCAGCAAGCAGCTGCTTCCGGTCTACGACAAGCCGATGATCTATTACCCGCTCAGCGTGCTGATGCTGGCCGGCATCCGCGAAGTGCTGATCATCAATACGCCGCACGAGCAGGCTTTGTTCCGCGCGCTGCTGGGCGATGGCTCCCAGTGGGGAATGAGCATCGAGTACGCCGCTCAGCCGAGTCCGGATGGGCTGGCGCAGGCGTATCTGATCGGTCGTGATTTCCTGGCCGGCAAACCCAGTTGCCTCGTCCTGGGCGACAACGTCTTCCATGGCCATGGCCTGACCGATGTTCTCAAGCGCGCGGACGCGCGCGAAACCGGTGCCACGGTGTTCGGCTACTGGGTCAACGATCCGGAGCGCTACGGCGTGGCGGAGTTCGACAAGGACGGAAAGGTCATCGGGCTGGTGGAAAAGCCGGCTCAGCCCCGTTCCAACTATGCGGTGACGGGGTTGTACTTCTATGACGGCAAGGCCAGCGACTACGCGGCCGAATTGAAGCCTTCGCCACGCGGCGAACTGGAAATCACCGACCTTAACCAGCGCTACCTCGACGAAGGCGCATTGAACCTGGAGCCGCTGGGCCGTGGCTATGCGTGGTTGGATACCGGCACGCACCAGTCATTGCTGGACGCCTCCAACTTCATCGAGACCATCCAGACCCGCCAGGGCCTGCAGGTGTGTTGTCCTGAAGAAATCGCATTCGGCCAGGGATGGATCACGGCCGAACAGCTGGAGGCACTGGCCGCGCCGTTGATCAAGAATGGATACGGCCAGTACCTGCACAAGCTGGCCATGCGCGGGGCAGTGCCGTGAAGGTCATTGAAACCAGGTTGCCCGGCTGCGTGGTGATCGAGCCGGCGGTGTTCGGCGACGAACGCGGCTTCTTCTTTGAAACCTGGAATGCCGAGCGCTTCGGCCAGCACGGCCTGCCGACGAAGTTCGTGCAGAGCAACGTCTCCACTTCCGCCAAGGGCGTGCTGCGTGGCCTGCATTACCAGTGGCCGCGCCCGCAGGGCAAGCTGGTCAGCGTGCTGGAAGGCGAGGTGTACGACGTGGCCGTGGATATCCGCCGCGGCTCGCCGACCTTCGGCCAGTGGGAAGCGGTGGTGCTGAGCGCCGAGAACAAGAAGCAGTTCTGGATTCCCGAAGGCTTCGCGCACGGTTTCGCCGTGCTCTCCGAGCGTGCGGTGTTCAGCTACCTGTGCACCGAGGTCTATCTCAAGGACTTCGACGCTGGCGTGCGCTGGAACGATGCGGACATCGGCGTGGATTGGCCGATCAGCGGCCCGACCCTGTCGGCCAAGGACGAAGCGGCACCGTTCCTGAAGGACATCGCCGAAGATCGCCTGCCGGTCTTCACCGCATGACGGTGCTGGTGTTCGGTGGCAATGGCCAGCTGGGCCAGGAGCTGCTGCGCGCGCTGGCACCGCTGGGCGAGGTGGTGGCAACCACCCGCAGCGGCCAGCTGGCCGATGGCAGCCCGTGCGAGGTCGCCGATTTCAACGCGCCCGACGCGTTGGCGGCGGTGCTCGACCGGGTCCAGCCGACGCTGGTGGTCAATGCCGCGGCCTATACCGCCGTGGACCGTGCCGAAGGCGAGCGTGATGCGGCGTGGCGCGCCAATGCCGAGGCGCCGGGCGTGATCGCGCGCTGGTGTGCCGCGGCAGGCGTGCCGCTGGTGCATTACTCCACCGACTACGTGTTCGATGGGCAGGGCAGCCGTCCGTATCGCGAGGACGATGCCACCGCACCGCTGGGCGTGTACGGTGAAAGCAAGCTGGCCGGTGAGGATGCCGTGCGGGCGGCCGGTGGCCGCCACATGATCTTCCGCACCGCGTGGGTGTACGCCTCGCACAGCGCCAACTTCCTGCGCACCATGCTGCGTGTCGGTGCCGAGCGCGATGTGCTGCGCGTGGTCGCCGATCAAGTGGGCACGCCGACACCGGCGTCACTGATTGCCGATGTAACCGCGCAGGTGTTGCAGCATCCTGATGCCCTGTCGGGTACCTGGCACCTTACCGCCAACGGAGAGACGAGTTGGCATGGCTTTGCGGAAGCAATTTTTGCTGAGGCGGTGGCGGCAGGCAGGTTGGCACGCGCACCCAAGGTCGAGGCGATCACCACTGCCGAGTACCCGACCCCGGCAAAGCGCCCTGCCTACTCGCACTTGGATGTCACCAAGCTCCAATCCGATTTCGGAATTGTGCTGCCGAGTTGGCAGGAGGGTCTACGTAGCGTCCTGAATGAGCATGCGCCCGACCAGGACTGAGCTCGTTGCCTTGGAACATGGATAGTTCTTGCGCGCCCGGCATGACCTGTGCGGCGCTTTCCCCTTTTGCTTCAGATTGAGTGGATATTCTGCAATGTGTGGAATTGTTGGAGCGATCGCAGATCGCGATGTGGTGCCGGTACTGATCGAAGGATTGAAGCGCCTGGAATACCGCGGCTACGATTCATCCGGCATCGCGGTGCTGGACCAGACCCAGTCCCAGCCCGACGTACGCCGCGTGCGCCGCACCGGCCGCGTGGCGGAAATGGAGAAGGCCGCGGC
>NZ_JASCOP010000209.1:0-3894 GCF_029959395.1 Stenotrophomonas sp. PS02300 | reverse complement strand
GGTTGCGCCCATGGGGATGGGGGCGCAACCGGACGACCTTTACACGCGGTCTTAACGAATCTCGCGAATGGCGGGCAAAGCGTTGGGATTCATGGTGTTAGGGGTTTTATTTCACCTTTGACCTGCTAACCTGCGGCGATGATTCGACGCACTTTGGCTTGCATGCTTACGCTCGGTTTGGTTGCCTGCGCGACCCAGCCGCACTCCCCGTCACCGCCGCCACAGGCGTCGGGTGCGCCCAACAAGCCGGGGGTTGCCCACAAGGGGCCTGCCGAAGCCGCGCCGGAAGGGGCCGCGGCCACCGCGCCGCCGGTTGACCTGACCCCGGTGCCGTTCGAGGTGGCACGCGCCAACTTCGTGCGCGATACCGCCGCCCGCTATGGCATTCCCGCTGCGCAGATCGAGGCCACGCTGGCCCAGGCGCAGGTGCGTGATCCGATCATTGCCGCCATGTCGCGCCCGGCCGAACGGGTCAAGCCGTGGAACGAGTACCGGCCGATGTTCATCAGCCAGGCGCGGATCGACGGCGGCAGGAAATTCCTGGCCCAGCACCGCGATGAACTGATGCGCGTGCAGGAACGTACCGGGGTGCCGGCCGAAGTGATCGTGGCGATCATCGGCGTGGAAACCAGCTACGGCGCCAACACCGGCAGCTACCGCGTGCTCGATGCGCTGTACACGCTGGCCTTCAATTACCCGCGCAGCGGCGACCCGGCCAAGCTGGAACGCGAAGTGCGCCGCGAACTGTTCTTCCGCGATGAGCTGGCGCGCCTGTTCGCGCTGAGCCGCGACGAGAAGCTGGACATCCTGGCCATCAAGGGCAGCTATGCCGGTGCGATGGGCATGGGCCAGTTCATGCCGTCCAGCTACCTGGATTTCGCCGTGGACGGCAACGGCGATGGTCGCCGCGATCTGTTCACCAGCTACGACGATGTGTTCTCGTCGATCGCCAATTACTTCGTCAAGAAGGGCGGCTGGGTGCGCGGCGGCCCGGTGGCGGTGCCAGCCAGGCTGGCCGCCGGCCGCGCGCCGTTCGACCCCACCGACTGGACCCCGACCTGGACCCTGTCCGACCTGGCCCAGCGCGGCTACCAGCCCAGCGCAGCGGTCCCGGCCGGGCTGACCGCCACTCCGATCACGCTGGAAGGCAGCACCGGCAAGCAGTACTGGCTGGGCTTCCAGAACTACTACGCGATCACCCGCTACAACCTGTCCAAGATGTACGCGATGGCCGTGTACCAGCTGTCGCAGGCCATCGCCGGCCAGGAGCTGCCGCCGGCATGAGCATGCGCGCGCGCTGCAGATGGGCGGTTCCCGGCCTGCTGATCCTGGCGCTGGCCGCCTGCAGCAGTGCGCCCAAGAAGCCGGCCAGCGCCGGTGGCACCACCGGCAAACCCGCCGGCACGCTGGTGCAGGGGCAGGGCAAGGGCGGGCGTCCGGCGCATTGCCCGGAAGGTTCGCCGTACAAGGCCGCGTCCGAAGACCCCAGTACGCGCGGCAATTACCGCGCCGGCGGGCTGTACAAGCCGGGTGTCAACGACAGCACCCCCACTTACATCCCCAACGTGGCCTGCATTCCCGAACCGGACGTGGTGGACCTGCCGCGCTCGGCGATCGGCAACAAATCGCCTTACGTGGTGCTGGGCAAGAGTTACCAGGTGCTGGACCGGCCCAAGGGCTATGCCGAGAAGGGCACGGCGTCCTACTACGGGGCCAAGTTCCATGGCCGGCTCACCTCCAACCGCGAGGTGTATGACATGTACGCCTTCACCGCCGCGCACAAGACCCTGCCGCTGCCGAGCTTCGCGCGGGTCACCAACCTGGACAACGGTGAATCGGTGATCGTGCGGGTCAACGACCG
The DNA here is from genome assembly GCF_029959395.1 of Stenotrophomonas sp. PS02300. Taxonomy (NCBI): domain Bacteria; kingdom Pseudomonadati; phylum Pseudomonadota; class Gammaproteobacteria; order Lysobacterales; family Lysobacteraceae; genus Stenotrophomonas; species Stenotrophomonas sp. PS02300. The sequence continues at coordinate 2,033 of NZ_JASCOP010000209.1, read as the reverse complement.
CGGCCCGTTCCACGATGGCCGGGTGATCGACCTCAGCTACGCCGCCGCCGTGCGCCTGGGCATCACCCAGCGCGGCACCGGCAACGTGGAAGTGCGCGCGCTGACCCCGGGCGAAGACAACCTGCTGGCCGACAAACCCTCGCGCCGTGAGCGCCGTGCGGCGGAAGCGGCCGCGACCGTGGCCGCCGCAACGCCGCCGGCCGCGGTACGCCGCGCCAGCGACATGGACAAACTGGTCGGGGCGCTGCCGGCCCCTGCCGCGACCCAGGCGGCAACGCTGGAAACCGGCCCGGTCACGGTGAGCGCGCTGCCTGCGGCCGCGCCGGTGGTCGCCGCTGCGCGGCCCGCCGTTGCGCCGGTCCCGGTCGCCGCCGCGCCCAGCCCCTCGCTGCAGCAGCAGGTCGGCAACGTGCTGCTGCAGGTGGCCAGCTTCGCCAGCCGCGAGAACGCCACCAAGGCCTTGGGCCAGCTGTCCTCGGCCGGCATCGTCGGCGCCAGCATCAGCGACATCGTCAGCGGTGGTCGTACCCTGTGGCGCCTGCGCGTGCCGGCGGCCGACCATGCCAGCGCCTCGGAACTTGCCGGCCGCATTGTCGGTCTGGGATTCGGGTCGCCGCAGATCGTGAAAGAGTGAATGCGTCCCGCCGGGCGCTTCAGCGTCCGGGCACCCCATGGGCCTACAATGGCCGTCCCCTGTAATCCCCTTGGCGCCCTCCTGGAGCTTGCTGTCCGATGAAATTCCGCTTTGCCGCTGCTGCCATGGCCACGACCCTGTTCGTGGGCATGGTCTCCGCCCAGACCCCCCTGCCGACCCCGGCCCCGGCACCCGCTCCTGCCGCCGCCGCCCCCGTTACCGTGGCCACCCCGCCGGCGCCCAAGCCCAGCGTGGCCAAGGCCTGGGTGCTGATGGATTACGCCACCGGCCAGGTGCTGGCCGGCGAGAACATCAATGAACAGCTGGCGCCGGCCAGCATCACCAAGGTGATGACCTCCTACGTGGTCGCCGCCGAAGTGAAGAACGGCAAGGTCCGTACCGACGACCAGGTGATGATGAGCGAGCGCGCCTGGCGCGAAGGTGGCGCCGGCACCGACGGCAGCTACAGCGGCTTCCCGGTCAACCAGACCGCGCGCCTGGAAGACATGGAAAAGGGCATGGCGATCCAGTCGGGCAACGACGCCGCGATCGCGCTGGCCGAACACGTGGCCGGCAGCGAAGAGGCCTTCGCCTCGCTGATGAACAGCTACGCCGCCAAGATCGGCATGAAGGACTCGCACTTCGTCAACGCCCACGGCCTGAGCGCCGAAGGCCACCGCACCACCGCCTACGACCTGGCGCTGCTGGGCCGCGCGTTCGTCCGCGACTACCCGGAAACCTACGCCTACAACAAGGTGAAGGAATTCACCGTGGGCAACATCACCCAGCCCAACCGCAACCTGCTGCTGTGGCGCGACCAGAGCGTGGACGGCATCAAGACCGGGCACACCTCCGAAGCGGGCTACTGCCTGATGAGCTCGGCCCAGCGCGGCGACCAGCGCCTGATCGCCGTGGTGCTGGGCGGTGCCTCCGAGAAGCAGCGCGCCGATGACAGCCTGGCGCTGCTCAATTGGGGCTTCCGCTTCTTCGAAACGCACCGCATGTACGAGCCGGGCAAGGCCGTGGCCGAACACAAGGTGTGGAAGGGCAAGGCCGATACGCTGCAGCTGGGCGTGGCCCAGCCGCTGCTGGTGAGCGTGCCGCGCGGTCGCTACAACGACCTCAAGCCGAGCATCGACGTGCCCAAGACCCTGGAAGCGCCGTTCACGGCCGGCCAGCAGGTCGGCACGCTGAAGGTGACCCTGGACGGCAAGGTGGTGGCGCAGTCCCCGCTGGTGGCCGTGGCGGCGGTGGAAGAAGCCGGCTTCTTCAAGCGCCTGTGGGACAGCTTCTGGATGTGGTGGGAATCGGAATAACGGTTCCGCACGTAGAAGGCAAAAAAAAGACCGGCGCAAGCCGGTCTTTTTTCTTTTCGGTCGCCGGTCGCTTAGAGCGACCG
>NZ_JASCOP010000208.1:0-3971 GCF_029959395.1 Stenotrophomonas sp. PS02300 | reverse complement strand
GACCGTTGGTCGGCCCAAGCGGTGCCGGACGCAACGCCAGCGGTGATTTCACCCGGCTGCGTAAAGGACCGTCTGGGCCGGCCAACGGCCGGCGCTACCGCTCCACCGCGGTTTGCCGGGTTACCATCAGGCATCAACATTCCTCACGGCTCGCTGATGCTTCGCCCCCAGCTCCCGCTCAACGCGCTGCGCGCTTTTGAAGCCGCCGCGCGCCACCAGAACTTCACCCGCGCCGCGCTGGAACTGTGCGTAAGCCAGGCCGCGCTGAGCCACCAGATCCGGGGGCTGGAGGAGCGGCTGGGCGCGGTGCTGTTCCACCGGCTGCCGCGTGGGGTGGCGCTGACCGACGAAGGGGCGCGCCTGTACCCGGTGCTCAACGAGGCATTCGACCGCATCGCGGTGAGCCTGGACCGGTTCGTGGGTGGGCATTTTCGCGAGGTGCTCGGGGTCGGCGTGGTGGGCACGTTCGCCACCGGTTGGCTGCTGCCACGGCTGGCCGACTTCAATGCGCGGCACCCGGATATCGAGCTGCGCCTGCAGACCCACAACAACCGCATCGACCTGGCCGGCGAAGGGCTGGACCTGGCGATCCGCTTTGGCGACGGCGACTGGCAGGGCCAGGTGTCCACGCCGGTGCTGGCCGCGCCCTTTGCACCGGTGTGCGCGCCGGCACTGGCGCGCACGCTGCGGCAACCGCGCGACCTGGCCAGCGTGGCGCTGCTGCGCTCCTACCGCAGCGATGAGTGGCCGCAGTGGCTGCAGGCCGCTGGCGTGGGCGAGCTGGAGGCGCGCGGCCCGGTGTTCGATTCGTCGCTGACCCTGGCCAGTGCGGCGGCGGCAGGCGCCGGCGTGGCATTGCTGCCGCTGCGCATGTTCGAACAGGACCTGGCGCAGGGACGGTTGGTACAGCCGTTCGCGCAGACGCTGGCGCTGGGGAGCTACTGGCTCACCCGGCTGCGCTCGCGTGCGGAAAGCGATGCGGCGGCGCGGTTCCGGATATGGCTGGAAGCGCAGGGCGACGTGCCCACCAACGGTGGGCACCTACCGAAATAGGGTCGCGGATGCGGTAGGTGCCCACCGTAGGTCGGCACGCGTGGTCAGGCCATCAGCTCCATCCAGCTTGCTTCGGCCTTTTCCAGCTGCTGCGCGGTGGCTTCGCGGTCGCGGCCGAGTACCGCCATGCGGGTGGCATCAGCGTAGTTGGCCGGGTCGGCCAGCTGCCGGTCCAGCTCGGCCAGCTGGCCTTCCAGCTGGTTGACCTTGGCTTCGGCAGCGGCCAGCTTGACCGGGTTGACCGTCTTCTTCGGCGGCATCGGCGGGGTCGGCGGCACCGGCTCCGGCGCGGCGGCGGCCATCTTCTGCTTGGTGCCCTGCGCGGCCGGGCGCGAACGCAGCCACGCCGCGTACTCGTCCAGGTCGCCGTCGAACGGCTCCACCACACCGTCGGCCACGCGCCAGAAGGTGTCGCAGACCAGGCCGATCAGGTGGCGGTCGTGCGAGACCATCACGATCGCCCCTTCAAAGGTCGCCAGCGCTTCGGCCAGTGCTTCGCGCATTTCCAGGTCAAGGTGGTTGGTCGGTTCGTCGAGCAGCAGCACGTTCGGCTGCTGCCAGGCGATCATCGCCAGCGCCAGGCGCGCGCGCTCACCACCGGAGAAACCGTCCACCGGCTCGAAGGCACGGTCGCCGGCGAAGTTCCACTTGCCCAGGAAATCGCGGAAGGCCTGGTTGCTGCCATCCGGGGAGATATCCCGGAAGTGGTCCATCGGCGACTGGCCTTCATGCAGCGACTCCACCGTGTGCTGGGCGAAGTAGCCGATGCGCAGGTCCGGGTGCGCCGAGCGATCGCCAGCCACCGGCTCCAGCTCACCGACCAGGGTGCGTACCAGCGTGGTCTTACCCGCGCCGTTGGGACCCAGCAGGCCGATACGCTGCCCCGCTTCCAGGCCGAAGCCCACGTTGTGCAGGATCACCGCATCCGGGCTGTAACCGGCTTCCACATCGTTCAGGCGGATCAGCGAGAACGGCAGCTTGGCCGGCGGCGCGAATTCGATGCGGAACTCGCGCTCGGCACGCACCGCTTCGGTGCCGGTCAGCTTGGCCAGGCGCTTCATGCGGCTCTGTGCCTGGGTGGCCTTGCTGGCCAGCGCCTTGAACCGGTCGATGAAGCTCTGCAGGTGGGCGCGCTCGGCCTGTTCCTTCTCGTGCGCGATCTGCTGCTGGCGCAGCTGTTCGGCGCGCTGGCGCTCGAAGTCGGTGTAGCCGCCCGGGTACAGCTTGGCGCCGCCGCCATGCAGGTGCAGGGTGTGGGTGGCCACGTTGTCCAGGAACTCGCGGTCATGCGAGATCAGCAGCAGCGTGCCCGGGTACTTGAGCAGCCACTGTTCCAGCCAGAACACCGCGTCCAGGTCGAGGTGGTTGGTCGGTTCGTCGAGCAGCAGCAGGTCGCTGGGCATCATCAGCGCGCGCGCCAGGTTCAGTCGTGCGCGCCAGCCACCGGAGAACGTCGCCACCGGCCGTGAATGGGTGTCGGACGGGAAGCCCAGGCCATGCAGCAGCTTGCCCGCACGGGATTCGGCGTCGTACGCGCCAATCTCGGCCATCTTCTGGTGGGCATTGGCCACCGCTTCCCAGTCCTCACGCGCGGTCGCGTCGGCTTCCTCGCGCAGCACGGCCGCCACTTCGGTGTCGCCTTCCAGCACGAACTGCAGCGCCGGGTCCTGCAGCGCAGGGGTTTCCTGCGCCACGCTGGCGATGCGGATCTTGCCGGGCAGGTCCACATCGCCCTTGTCGGCTTCCAGCTCGCCCTGCACGGCCGCGAACAGGCTGGACTTGCCGGCCCCGTTGCGGCCGACCACGCCCACGCGGTAGCCCGCATGCAGGGTCAGGTCGACATTGGACAACAGCAGCCGCTCGCCGCGGCGCAAGGCGAAGTTACGAAGGGAAATCATCTGGGGGGTCCATATAACGGAATGGAATGTGCTGGTGAGCACCTTTCCTGCGACGCAATTCTAGCGTTAACGAATACTTGACGCGCCCCGGGATGCGCGGCAGGCCTCGTCTCTCTCCCACGAACCTGCCTGCGCTTTCCCCGGGACCCTCTCCCGCCTGATTGATCAGACCTTCCTAAATCGTTGCTTTTGCAACGTTTTTTCAATTTGACAGTCAGTAAAAATACCGTTAATCCGTTAATTGCGCACCGCAACACCCGCCCTCGCTGACCCGCTTTGCCGCAGTCGTGATGTCGCCCGGTGCCGCCTTGTCCCAACCGGAGCCACATCCTGATGAACCGCAAGACCCGTACGCTTGCCGCCGCCGTCGCCGTCGCCCTCGGGGCCTCCGCCTTCAGTGTCGCCGCCCAGGACGCCCCTGCCCGCGCCACCGCCAACACCCTGGACACGGTCATCGTGACCGGCACCCGCGTGGCCGACCGCACCGTGGCCGAGTCGCAGTCGCCGATCGACATCATTACCCCGGAAGCCCTGCAGTCCACCGGCACCACCGAACTGGCCACCGCGCTGGCGCGCGCCCTGCCCTCGCTGAACTTCCCGCGCCCGGCGCTGACCGACGGCACCAGCGGCATCCGCCCGGCGCAGCTGCGCGGCCTGTCCCCGGACCAGGTGCTGGTGCTGGTCAACGGCAAGCGCCGCCACACCTCGGCCCAGATCAACGTCAACGGCAGCATCGGCCGCGGCTCGTCGGCGGTGGACATCAACGCCATTCCGATCGCCTCCATCGAGCGCGTGGAAGTGCTGCGCGATGGCGCCTCGGCGCAGTACGGCTCGGACGCCATCGCCGGCGTGATCAACATCGTGCTCAAGGGCTCCAGCGCGGGCGGCAGCCTGGCCCTGGACGCCGGCCAGTACTCGGCCGGCGACGGCAACAAGTACCAGCTCTCCGGCGATACCGGCATCGGGGTCGCCCCCCGCCCGGGGCGCGTGGCCGGGGGCGGCCCGGTCACCCCCCACGAT
>NZ_JASCOP010000207.1:0-4114 GCF_029959395.1 Stenotrophomonas sp. PS02300 | reverse complement strand
AATGAACCGTCGGGCGGGCCCCGGCCCGCAAACAAAAAACGCGCGGGCCCCCGCCGGGCGCTTTTTCATGCGTCAGATCAACCCGCGCTCGCGGGCCACGGTCAGGATCAGGCCGACGATCACCAGGTTGGTGACCAGCAACGCAGGTCGTCCGTACATCGACTGGTACAACCAGCTGGGTCCCGCGCGTCCCTTGCGTGCGGCATCACGCGCGATCATCGGCGCCATGATCCGTTGCAGCGGCACCAGGATCTGGTAGTTCACCAGCGCGGTGCCCAGCACCATCGCGGCCAGCGACAGATACACCGGTGCATCCAGCACCGTCAGCGCCAGCACCGCCGCGCAGACCAGCATCGCGGTGAACGTGCTGTAGTGCACGAAGCGATGCACCGCCGCGCGTTCGGCCAGTGTCTGGGTGTAGCAGAGCAGGTAGCGGCCACCGAGGTAGCTGCCGATCACGCCGCCGGCCATCGCCGCGATGGCGATGCTCCAGTTGAACTCCGGGCCGAGCAGGTGGCTCTGGCTGGCCGCCGCGCCCAGCGAGCCCATCGCCGCACCACCGGAGAGGCTGGCACCGCCCAGGCCGAGCTTGCTGCTGCCCACGCCCACGCTGGTGCCCAGCAGGATCGCCGCGCTTGCCGTGCCCGGTGCGGCCACCATCACCATCGACACCACCGCGGTGGCGAAGGCCGCACTGGGCGCGCTGCCCCGCGCGAACTCGCCGAAGCGGCGCAGCATTTCCTCGCGCACGCTGGCGCGCGCCCGCGACAGGCGCTTGCGCACGGCGGCGTCGCTCAGCCCCAGCAGGTTGGCTACCTGCTGCGAGCTCTGGCCTTCGCGGTAATACAGCAGCAGCGTTTCGCGGCTGTCCTCGGGCAACGCGGAGATGATCTCTTCGGCAGCCACTTCCTCTTCCGCCCGTTGCAGGTATTCCGGCGCGGACGGGCTCGGGTCGGCGGCCATGCTGATGGCGATCTCGGCGGCCTCGCCCGACAGCGGCCGGCCGCGGTTGGCGCGCAGCCAGTCGCGGGCCAGGTTGCGGGTGATCTGGCGCAGCCAGGGCAGGAAGCTGGCGTGGTTGTGCAGCTGGTTGAGCTGCTGCCAGCCCTTGATGAAGGCTTCCTGCGCGATGTCCTCGCTGGCCTGCACGTCGCGGGTGATCGCCAGCGCGATCGCGGTCACGGTGTTCTGGCAGGCCAGCACGATGCGCCCGTACGACTGCTGGCAGCCGCCGGCGGCGGCAGGCAGTTCGCGGTCCAGCGTGTCGATCAGCGGCAGCGTGGTCATGGCGTCGGTCCCTGGGGGTGGTGACATCATGACGGGGTGGGGCGGGGAATGTGACCGGGGCTTACGGTTGGTTCGTCGGAGGCGTGATCCGGACGCGGACCTCTTCCTCTTCCGGCGCCGGTTGGGTGGCCGGGGCCTGTGGTTGTGCCTGCTGCACCGGTGCCGGCGCAACGGTGGGGGCGGCGCGGTGGCGCATCACCACCACCATTGCCACGGCGGCGATGATCAGCAGCAGGCCGATGCGGATGCGCCAGGCCCAGTTGCGGCGCGGGGCCACGTCGGCGGCCTGGTCGCGGAAGGCGAATTCGGCGGTGGGGTGGTCGCGCCGGGTGGTTTCCAGCAGGCGGGCATCGCGCAGGATTTCGCGCGCGCGCGGCTGGTCGTTGGCATGCACCACCCACAGGGTGGGGTGGGTGGTGGCCTTGCTGGTGTCCAGGTAACTGAACTGGCTGCCGCGCTTGCTGTGGTACGAGCGCCCGTTGGTGATGCGCACCTCGATGCCGGCATCGCGCAGCAGTTTGGCCACGCCTTCCACGGTTTCCACGCGCTGGCTGGTGAAGATCTGACGCATATCGAATTATTCCTTGGCCGGTACGGCAGCGGCCGCGGCACTGTCATCCACCACGCGGATCAAGCCTTCCTGCGCGGTGCTGGCAACGAGTATGCCGTTGCGGGTGAAGAACTGGCCACGGGCCAGCCCGCGCGAATCCTGTGCGCTGGGGCTGTCCAGCGAATACAGCAGCCAATCGTCGGCGCGGAACGGGCGGTGGAACCAGATCGCATGGTCCAGCGAGGCCATCTGCACATGCGGCTGGTAATAGCTGATGCCGTGCGGGAAGGTCGCGGTGCCCAGCAGGTGGAAGTCCGACGCATAGGCCAGCAGCGCCTGGTGCAGTTCGGGCGCATCGCCCACGGTTTCATTCAGGCGCAGCCACACCTGGTGGTAGGGCGGGCGCTTGGGCGGGTGCAGTTCATCGCGCGGGTACACGTGGCGGAACTCGAACGGGCCGCCGCGCGAGAGCCAGCGCTGCACCTTGATCGGCAGGCGCTCCAGCAATTCGGGCGGCAGCGGGCGGTTCGGTTCGATGTCTTCCGGCTGCGGCACTTCGGGCATCTTGTGCTGGTGCTCGGCCCCGCTTTCGGCCTGCTGGAACGAAGCGGCGCAGAAGAAGATCACCTTGCCGTGCTGGATCGCGGTGACCCGGCGCACGGAGAAGCTGCCGCCATCGCGGGTGCGGTCCACGTCGTACACGATCGGGTGGTCGATGTTGCCGGCGCGCAGGAAATAGGCGTGCAGCGAATGCACATGCCGGCCGTTCTCGACCGTGGCCTGCGCCGCCGACAGCGCCTGGCCCAGCACCTGGCCGCCGAACACGTACTTGGTGCCGATGTCACGGCTCTGGCCCCGGAACAGGTTGTCTTCCAGGCGCTCGAGCGTGAGCAGGTCGATCAGCTCGGAAACGACGGGTTCTTGCGGCTGGGACAAGGCGGCGGCCTGCGATGGGGCGGACAGGAATTATACGGGTGCTCAGGCCTTCCCCAACCGTGCCACCAAGGTCTGCAATGCCTGCTGCGCATCCGGGGCATACCAGGCCTCGACGAAGCGGTCCAGCCGGATCAGGTCGGCATGCAGTGCTTCATGCAGGTCTTCTCGGGCAATGGCGCGGGTGAGCAGCATCGGCTGGCGCGGCAGCTTCAGCAGGCGGCCCAGCCAGGCCACCGCGCGCGGCACCACATCGGCCGGGGCGGCCAGCTCATCCACCAGCCCGATCTCCAGGGCGCGTTCGGCCGGCACCATCTCACCGCCGATCAGCAGCTGCGAGGCGCGGTGGTGGCCCACCACCCGGCGCATCAGGCGCTGGATGCCTTCCGGGGCCACCAGCCCCACCTGCACCTCGTTCAGGCCGATCACCGTGGGTTGGGCCGGGTCCGGACTGCGCGCCAGGATCCGGTAATCGCAGCACAGCGCCAGCACGCAGCCACCGGCCGGCGCGTGGCCGGTCAGCGCCGCCACCACCGGCACGCGGCTTTCGGCCAGGGTGCGCACCGCGCCGAAGAACGCCTGCCAGCTGTCCAGCAGCTTGTGCCGGTCCTCGCCGTGGCTGAGCAGGTGCGGCACGTCCATGCCGGCGCTGAAGATGCGTTCGCTGCCCGACAGCACAATGCCGTGTACGTCATCGGCCATGGCCTGGTTGATGTCGTGGATCAGCTGACGGCACAGCTCGGTGTCCAGTGCATTGACCGGCGGGCGGGCCAGCCGCAGCTCGCGGATGGGGCCATGGTTGATCACCTCGATAAGCGTCGTCATGCTGCGATCTCGTTGCGGGCAGGGAACTGAGGCGATGATAACCAAACCATTCGTGTGCGTATTGTTGGCGATGTGTGCGGCCGCAGCATCGGCCGGGGCGGCCGAACCGTCGTGTGTGACAGTGCGCGAGGGCTGGGTGCGGCTGCCGCCGGGCAGTGTGCCGATGGCGGCCGGCTACGGCGTGATCCACAACGGCTGCAAGGCGCCGGTAGCCGTGGTGGCAGCGGGTAGCAAGGCGTTCGGCGAGGTGTCGCTCCACGAAACCACGCTGGTCAACGGCGTGAGCCGCATGCGTGCGGTGGAACGGTTGCCGATCGCGCCCAATGCGAGCGTGGCGCTCAAGCCCGGCGGCCTGCACCTGATGTTGATGCAGCCGGAAGTGCCCCTCGCGAAGGGCGGCCAGGTGCCGCTGCGTCTAAGCCTGGAAGACGGCCGCAAAGTGGATGGCACCCTGCAGGTCCGGTAGTGCCGGCCCCAGGCCGGCCGCGCCGGGCACCCCGCGGCGGGCGGGATTTACCC
>NZ_JASCOP010000205.1:0-4290 GCF_029959395.1 Stenotrophomonas sp. PS02300 | reverse complement strand
GCGACGACGGCATGGATGGGCTGCGGATGAGTTCGATGACCTACCGCATCGCCACCGGTCGCGACGCTGGCCGCAAGGTCGTCACGCTGCAAACATTGCCCGGTGACGCAGGCTCGCTGGAGGGCGATGCCGGCAAGGTCGGCGGCTTCTCGCTGCATGCCGGCGTGGCCGCGGAAGCACACGAAAGCCACAAGCTCGAAAAGCTGTGCCGCTACATCACGCGCCCGGCGATCAGCGAGCAGCGGCTGTCGATCTCACCGCAGGGTAGGGTGCGGTATCAGCTCAAGACGCCGTGGCGAAATGGGACCACGCATGTCGAATGGGATGCGGTGGACTTCATCGCCAAGCTGGCGGCACTGGTCCCGCCACCTCGCGCGCATCTCACCCGCTTCCACGGCGTATTCGCCCCGAATGCAAACCTGCGCGCGCAGGTGACGCCATCGGGGCGCGGCAAGCGGCCTGCGGGCGATGCGGCGCCGGTGGACGCAAGCGCCCACGACGAGCCGCGCAGCCCCGAGCAGAAGCGCCGTGCGATGAGCTGGGCGCAACGGCTCAAGCGGGTCTTTTCCATCGACGTCACCACCTGCGCCCACTGCGGCGGCGCGGTGCGGATCGTCGCCAGCATCGAGGAACCCAAAACCATCCGCGCCATCCTCGCCCACTTCGAGAAACACGGCGCGCCCGCCTGGCGCATGTCACCCGCGTGCGTTTCGAGTGGCTGGCCACCGGCCGTGGCCCGCTGGCCTGGGAGGCGGATCCGGACGACATTCCGGCACTCGACGCCGAACTGGTCCACGACCCGCTCGAGCGACGCCTGCTGCAGGCGTTCCGCTGCGGCGGCCGCGAAACGCGGCGCCTGCTGCTGGGACTGGCCGACGCGCAGCTGGCCTCGATCCAGCCGCGCCGCGCCTGAGCATCGTGCCGGGCGGCGCCGTCACGCCGCGCACGTGCGCTCAGAACGACCCGAACATCGTCCCCAGCACGATCACCACCACCAGCGCCACGATCGAGCCGAGCACCGCGGTCACCGCGATGTCGCCGTAGCTGTCGCGGTGGGTGCAGCCGCACACCGCCAGCAGAGTCACCACCGCGCCGTTGTGCGGCAGGCTGTCCAGGGTGCCGGCGCCGATCACCGCCACCCGATGCATCAGCTCCGGCGACAGTCCGGTCTCGTAGGCGATGGCCATGAAAGTCGGACCCAGCGCATCCAGGGCGATGGTCAGGCCGCCGGACGCCGAGCCGGTGAGGCCGGCGAGGATGTTGGTCGCCACCGCCAGCGACACCAGCGGACCGCCGCCGATGCCCAGTACCCAGTCGCGCACGATCTCGAAGGCCGGCATCGCCGCGACCACCGCGCCGAAACCGACCAGGCTGCCCACCGCCAGGATCGGCAGCACCGAGGCGTTGGCGCCGGAGTCCATGCTCGAACGCAGCGAGGGGAAGCGGCGCAGGTTCAGCGCGATGGTGGTGGCGATCGCCGCGGCCAGCGCCACCGACACCGACCACACGCCCGCCACCTCGGACAGCGAGGTTTCGCCGAAGCGCGCGTACTGCAGGTAGGACACGTCCATCCGCGGCAGGATCAGCAGCGACATCAGCAGGTTCACCCCGATCACCACCGCCAGCGGCGCGAACGCAACCAGCGCCGACGGCAGGCCGCTGCCCTGGACGCCATGCGCCGCCTCGGCCGGATCGAAGGGCTGCGCCACCGCCGCGCGTTCGCGCACGATCTCGTCCTCGGCCACCATGCCGGCGTCGGGCGTGGCCAACTCGCCGAAGCCTTCGCCCGCCAGCCGCGCGCGACGTTCGGCGCGGGCCAGCCACCACAGGCCGAACGCCAGCATGATCGCCGAGGCGATCAGGCCCAGCCCGGGCGCGGCGAACGGCGTGGTGCCGAAGAACGGCATCGGGATCGCGTTCTGGATCGAGGGCGTGCCGGGCATGGCCGACATGGTGAAGGTCATCGTGCCCAGCGCCAGCGCCGGCGGCATCAGCCGACGCGGGATGCCGGCGCCGCGGAACAGCACCGCGGCCATCGGCACCAGCACGAAGATCGCCACGAACAGGCTCACCCCGCCGTAGGTCACCAGCGCGCCGGACAGCACCACCGCCAGCATCGCCCGCCGGGTGCCGAGCTTGGCGGTCATGAACGCGGCGATGGCCTCGACCGAGCCGCTGTCCTCCATCAGCTTTCCGAACAGCGCGCCGAGCAGGAACAGCGGGAAGAACTGGGAGATGAATCCGGCGGCGGCCGACATGAAGGTCAAGGTCCAGTGCGCCAGCAGCGGCTCGCCGGAGAACGCCGCCACCACCAACGCCGCGGCCGGCGCCAGCAGCAGCACGCTCCAGCCCCGGTAGGACAGGTACATCAACAGGCCGAGGCCGGCCAGCATGCCCAGCAGTCCCATGCTCACACTCCTTCCAGCAGCACGTTCAGGTCGATCGATGAGCGCTTGCCCAGGTTGGCGCCGTCCTGCGCCAGGAAGGACTCGGCCACGCGCCGCCCCTCCTTGTGCAACATCTCCAGGAACGCCCACTCGGCGCTCATCTTCGACGAGGAATCCAGCACGGCGGCCAGGTCGTTGCGCACCAGGTGGATGCGCTTGCTCGCCCAGCGCGCGCCCTCGCAGTTGCCCACGTCGGCCACCTGGCGCAGCAGCGCGATCATGCGCAGTTCCTTGAGCAGGCCGGCGTTGAAGGAAATCTCGTTGATCCGGTTGAGGATCTCGCGCGCGCCGGTCGGCCGGTCGGGACGCTCGACCGGGTTGACCGCGACCAGGATCACGTCGTCCGAATTGCAGTCGCGCACCAGCGGGGTCATGGTCGGGTTGCCGGAGTAGCCGCCGTCCCAGTAGTACTCGCCGTCCACCTCCACCGCCTGGAACATGTTCGGCAGGCAGGCCGAGGCCAGCAGCACGTCCGGGCTCAGTTCGGCGTTGCGGAACACCTTGCCGCGGCCGGTACGCACGTTGGTGGCGGTGATGAACAGCTTGATGTCCGACTTCGACAGCGCGTCGAAATCGAGTGAGCGCTCCAGGATGTCGCGCAGCGGATTGACGCCGAACGGATTGAGGTCGTAGGGCGACCACAGCCGCGACACCAGGTCCATGGCCAGGAACGCCGGCGAGCCCTCCAGGCTCCAGCGTCCCATCAGCACGTCCAGCGGCCCGCGCTGCAGCGGACTGAAGCGCGCTGCGTCGGACACCGCGCGCCAGAACCGGGCCAGCGCCTCGCGCGCGCCCTGGCGACTGCCACGTTCGAAGCCATCGACCAGCACGGCCGCGTTCATCGCGCCTGCGGAAGTACCGGACACGCCATCGATCCGCAGCCACTCCTCTTCCAGCAAGCGGTCGAGCACGCCCCAGGTGAAGGCGCCGTGCGAGCCGCCGCCCTGCAAGGCCAGGTCGATGGACAGGAGTTCGGGCGGCGGCGCCGCACGGCTCTTGCGGCGCGGCGCCGGCTTGGACGCAGCGGTCTTCCTGGCCGGGGTGGCCTTGCGGGTGCGGGCCGGAGTGCTCATGGGTGGATCCGTAGGGACGGGGGAAAACTACAGGACACACGCAGCGCGTAAAGGAAAACGCCGTTCAATCGGGACCGGTACCGTCGGCACGTCGCACTTCCGCCACGAAGCGGCGCATCTTCTCGCCGTCCTTGACTCCCGGCGCGACTTCGATCCCGCTGGCCACGTCCACCGCCCACGGCGAGGTGGCGCGGATCGCGTCGTGCACGTTGTCCGGCGTGATCCCGCCGGCCAGCACGAACGGCCGGTGCAGTCCGCCGGGGATCGCGCTCCAGTCGAACGTGTGGCCGGTACCGCCGGCTGCGCCCTTGCCGTGGCTGTCGAACAGGAAACCGTCGGCGTTCGGCCAGCGCTCTTGCAGCGCGGCCGCATCCCAACGCTCGCCCCCGCCCATCGGCACCGCCTTCAGCCAGGGCATGCGGAAGGCGCTGCAGAACGCATCCTCTTCGTCGCCGTGGAACTGCAGCAACGCCGGTCGCACCATGCGCACCACTTCACGCACCTCGGCCACGGTGTTGTCGCGGAACAGCGCCACCGCGCCGACCATCGGCGCCAGCGCCAGGCGCAGTTGCCGCGCCTCGGCCGCGCTGACCCGGCGCGGACTGCCTTCGGCGAACACGAAACCGACCGCGTCCACGCCCAGTTGGGTATAGGAAGTTCAACCGCCCTTTTTTGCGAGTCTGGCGGGTAGGAAGCGGCCGCGCAAGCGCCGCTTTGGGCACAGATCGGGCACAGATCGGGGGTTCATGCGTGGGTTTTCGACATCGCGG
>NZ_JASCOP010000204.1:0-4298 GCF_029959395.1 Stenotrophomonas sp. PS02300 | reverse complement strand
GGTACGGAAAGCTCAGCACCCATTGCCGCACCGGCCGCGGGCCGAACACCTCGTCCACCAGATGCCGCGCCGACTCGGCCATGCGCCGCGCGCCGCAGCTGGGGCAGAAGCCGCGCTTCTTGCAGGAGAACGCCACCAGCCTCTCGGCACGACAGTGCTCGCAGACCACGCGCAGGAAGCCGTGCTCGAGCACGCCGCAGCGCAGGTAGTCCTCGAACTCCTCGCGCACGTACTCGGGCAGCGGGCGGTCTTCTACCTCACGGCGCGCGAGAAAGTCCGGCCAATGCGCCTGCACCAGCGAATACAGCAGCGTGCGCTCGGGACGGTGAGGCGCATAGCGAGCCGTGGGCAGATGCGCTGCCGGCGACGTTGCGTGCGCCACGGCATCCTGCAGCTGCGACACGGTCGCGGCGAAGCGCGGCACGAAACACTCCGGTGCAGGGAATGGCTGCTCAGGCTTGCGCCAGCCCCGGCCGGTTCATATCGGCCTTTATGAGCTGCACCTCACACCGCTGGAGCTGATCGACCGCATTGCCGCGCTGGTTCCCCCGCCACGCACCCACCGGCACCGCTATTTTGGCGTGTTGGCACCCAACTCGCCGCTCAGGGCTGCGGTGACGGCGCTGGCGACACCGGCGCAAGCCGCTCCCGTGCTGGGCGCGTCGATCAGCACGGGGGAGTGCGCGCCTGGTGTGGTACCGATGAGCAGCGCGCTGCCATCCCAGAGCGAGCCGGTGCTGCCCAAGCGTGCAGCGCACTACCTGTGGGCGGTGCTGATCGCCCGCATCTACGAGGTGTTCCCCCTCTTGTGTCCGCTGTGTGGCGGGCATATGCGCATCATCGCGTTCATTACGCACAGCGCTGACATCCGGCACATCCTGGACCACATCGGGGCAGATTCAGAGCCACCCCGCATCTCCCCGGCGCGCGGGCCACCGCTGTGGGATGACTGTAGTGATGCGCAGATGGATGACGGGGCGCAAACCGAGCCAGCAGACTGGGACCTGGCGGCGCAACCGGCACCGGACTTTGAGGTCGATCAGCGCATCAGTTGGTGAATGAACAAAGCGGCGATTTTGACTTGCCGCGAACTGGCTCTGCGTCCGGTACACGCCGAGCGCCGCAAATCACTCTCCTGAACGCCAAACCCTGGTGGTGAACCTGACACCTGGGCGGGAAAATCGAGTGTCTCAGCCGGCTTGATGGCGCTTCCGCGGTGCGATACTTGGCCTCATGCGGTTAAAACGCCTATCCGTGTCCGTATATTGGCCCAAGGGGACCACTCGCAGGGGATACTTGATGCAACAGGACGACGACGCTGCACTCGCTTCCGGTACTACATCCGATGGCTGGTTCACCCGGCTCCGGCGTTCGCTGCTGGCGCGCCTTGGCAATACCGGGCTCGTGCTGGGGACGTTGTTCTTCGCCGCCTCGCTCACGCCCAGCCTCACGCCACGGATCACGGTCGCGCAGGCGGTGCTGTCGGGCATGTGCCTGGCCGCCGGCTACGGCCTGGGCGTGCTGCTGCGCTGGCTGTGGGGATACCTGGAGCTGCCGCTCCCCGGGCCGGCGGGACAGCCGCGTCGCCGCCGTATCGCGGTCGTCGCCTGCGCGGTCATCGCCGCGCTCGCGCTTTGGCGCAGCCAGCATTGGGAAAACATCGTCCGCGAACTGATGCACCTGGCTCCCGCCGGTCCATCGCGCATCCTGGGCGTACTCGCGGGTGCGGCGGTCGTGGCGCTGCTGCTGGTCGTGCTGGGCCGCATCGCGCTGATGATCATCAAGGCGGTGATGCGCCTGGTCACCCGCAAGGTGCCGCGACGGATCGCGCACGTGGTCGGTGCGATCGCCGGCGTGCTGCTGCTGGTGGGCCTGGTCAACGGCGTGATCCTGTCCTCGTTGCTGGACACCCTGGACGCCTCCTATCGCCAGGCCGATGCACTGATCCCGCCCGACATGCCGCCGCCGACCGAATGGGACAGCCCCGGCAGCGCGCAGTCGCTAGTGGCCTGGAACCAGCTCGGGCGCATGGGCCGGCGCTACGTCGATGCCCGCCCCACCGCCGACGAACTCGCCGCCTACGCCGGTCCCGGCGCCAAGGCGCCGCTGCGCGTGTACGCGGGCCTGCCCACCGGCGACACGCCCGAAGAGCGCGCCCAGCTGGCGCTGGAAGAACTCAAGCGCGTCGGCGGCTTCGAGCGCAAGGCGCTGATCATCATCACTCCGACCGGCACCGGTTGGGTCGACCCGTCCGGCATCGACGGCATCGAATATCTCTACCGCGGCGATGTGGCCAGCGTCGCGGTGCAGTACTCGTACCTGTCCAGTCCGCTGACGCTGCTCCTGGATCCGGACACAGGCGGGATCACCGCGCGCGCACTGTTCCGCGAGGTCTACGGCTACTGGCGCACGCTGCCGCCCGAGCGGCGGCCGAAGCTGTACCTGCACGGCCTGAGCCTGGGCGCGCTCAATTCGGAACGCTCGTTCGAGATGTTCGAGCTGCTCGGCGAACCATTCGATGGCGCGGTCTGGAGCGGACCTCCGTTCGCCGCCAGCAAGTGGGCCGGGCTGACCCGCTCGCGCAATCCCGGTTCGCCGGTGTGGCTGCCGCAGTTCCAGGACGGCTCGTTCGTCCGCTTCATGAACCAGGACGGCAGCTCCACCCCGCCCGGCACGCCGTGGGGCCCGATGCGCGTGGTCTACCTGCAGTACGGCAGCGACGCGGTGACGTTCTTCGACCGTCACGGCTTCTTCCGCGAACCGGAACTGCTCGATGCCCCGCGCCCGCCGGACGTATCCCCGGCGATGCGCTGGTATCCGGTCGTGACGATGATGCAGATGGCAATGGATACTTCGCTGTCGATGAGCGCACCAATGGGTTTCGGCCACGTCTACGCGCCATCGCACTACATCAACGCCTGGCTGGAAGTCACCGGCATCGACGACTGGTCGCCCGAAGACGTGGCCCGCCTGCAGCGCCACCTGGATGAGCGCCGGGCCGAAGAGCTGTCCAAGGATGGCGGCGAGGAGACCGTGGACGGCTGAACGTCGACGGTCTTGCGTGGACCGGCACCCTCAGTACATCCCGACCATGTTGAGGAACCAGCCCTCGTGGTCGTAGTCGAAGTCGGTCAGGTCGTCGCTGAACTCGGTGAAGTTGTAGCCGGCGCCGATGCGGAAGTTCTTGCCGATGTCGCGGTCCAGTCCGACCAGCCAGCCCTGCCGCGTGCCGCCGGCCTGCACGTCCAGCCAGCGGTATTCGGCCAGCGCGTGCCAGGCGTAGACCACCTCGTAGCGCAGCTGTAGCGCGGCGAAGTCGGTGGCCGAGTCGAACCACGGCCCGCTGCCGCGTCCGTAGCGCACCTCGCCCTCGCGCCGGGCGAGCTTGCCGGCCACTTCCCAATGCTGGTCGTGGCGGTAGACGCCTTCCACCGACAGCACCTGGGTTTTCTGGTCGTAGTCCTGCTCGCGCTGGCCCAGGCTGGAGAGGTCGTACAGGTAGGTGTAGCGGCCGAACATTTCCCAGCGCGCGCTATCCCACGGCCGCCAGGCGAAGCCGGCGTTGCCTTCGATGAAGCGCGCGTTCGCCAGGCGGTCGCGATGGTCGTCGGTGTCGGCGTAGTTCAGCCGGCCGGCGATGCGGAAGCGGGCTGATCGGCTTCGTGCCGGCGTTCGCGCGGCTGCTGCCCACGCCGGGCGCATGGATGGAGAGTGGCAGTTCATGTGAACTGGCCATCCGCCTCAGCAAGAATGTTGGTCAGCACATCCGCATCAATCCGGCACTGTTCGAGAGGAGCGGTGGCGAAATCCTCTCCGGGCTCCAGCTCATAGTAGCCAAGGGCCAGGCCATGGGCACGGTCGAGTGCAATAACGCCCCGCAAAACACGCGCGACCTCCGGATGGGTGTTGAGGAACAGTTCCCGCTCCAGCAAGGGTTGACCGGGTGGGACGGCCTTGACAGTCGTCGGCGCAACTCCAGTGAGACGCTTGAACTCAAGCAGCGCTGCGGTAGACCAGTCGGCGCCCGATGCGGTGATGACAATCTTGGACATGCTCGAAACGTTTCAGTTCTTAGCCACCAGACCTCGCCGTAGCAGGGGGGTATAGGAAGTTCAACCGCCCTTTTTGGCGAGTCTGGCGGGTAGGAAGCGGCCGCGCAAGCGCCGCTTTGGGCCTTGGATTCAACCGATCGACGCAACGGTTCGTCGGTATCGCTCGACGGGTGTTTCGTAGCCTAACGTCTTGCGGGGCCGCTCGTTCAGTTGGCGGGCAACTGCATCAAGCTGAGCTTGAGAGAT
>NZ_JASCOP010000203.1:0-4344 GCF_029959395.1 Stenotrophomonas sp. PS02300 | reverse complement strand
GTTGGGGGATATTGGCTGATCCGGCGGCGCGCAGCCACGCAGGGCGGGGCTCTACTGCACCGCCCGTAGAGCCACGCCCTGCGTGGCTGCACGCGATGTCAATTTACGGGGAGCACTTCATCCAGCGCGGCTTCCAGCGCGTCCAGATCGGGCAGCAGCGCGCTCTGTTCACCCAGCAGCACGCGCATGTGCACGCCCTGCGGCAGGGTTTCTTCGGAGGCGTCGGCCAGCAGGCCGTCGCGCGGCACCGCGATCAGCTGCGGGAAGGTCTGGGTGAGCAGTGCGAAGTACGGGCGGCTGGCGTTGCCGCCCAGCGCCTTGAGCACCACTACCTTGTTGTTGCTCACCACCGCTTCCTCGCCCAGCCCGGACAGGCGCGCGAACGACATCAGCGGCACGTCCCAGCCCTGCCAGCGGATCTCGCCGACCAGCCACGCGGGCGCGTTGTCCACCGGGGTGACCGGCACCTTGGACATCATTTCGGCCACCGTCGCATTGGGCAGCAGCACGCGCTCGCTCCCGGCCTGGATCAGTACCCCACGGATTTCGTCGTTGCTGGCGTAGCTCATGAGTCTGCTTCCTGAAAGTGATACGGCGCGGCGATTACTCGCTCACGCCCCAGCGTTCGGCGATGGCGACGGCCAGCTGCGGCGGATCTCCGGCGGCCATGCCGGCGGCAACCACTGCATTGGCGGCGATCGGGTCGTAGCAGCCTTCACCGGTCTGCCCCGCGACCCAGCCGCCGGCCACGGCCAGCGACAGCACGTCGTCCAGCAGCGCCACGTCACTTCCGCTGAGCATCACCACGGCGCTGTGCGCCGGCGGCAACGCGGCCACCTGGATGCCCTTGGCATCGGCGGTGAAATGCAGGCCGCGGTTGCGCACGGCCACGCCTACGTCATCGGGCAGGATGTAGGCATTGCCCGCCAGCACCGGCTGGTCGGATTCGGCCAGCACCACCGGCAACGCCGACACACGGGCCATCTGCTTGACCAGGTTGCCGTAACGGCCCCCGTCCAGGCGCATGTAGACCAGGATCGGCACCGCCAGCCCGGCCGGCAGCGCGGCCAGCAGGCGGCGCAGTGCGTCGGGGCCACCGATGCCGGCCAGCACCAGCACGGCGCCGGGTGCGGCACCGCTCGGGTCGGCGTCGGCTTCCAGCTCGACCAGCGACAGGCGGTCGATATCGAACGCGCTGGGGTCCACCGGCGCGCTGACCGGCGCGGCCGGCGCGGCAACGGGTACGGCGCTGTCTTCATCCACCAGCGCCCAGCTGCTGTGGTCGCCCAGCGGCGCGCGCGGCGCAGCCGGGGCCGAGGCCGGGACCGGCGGCGGCACGCTGGCCGACGGCGCGACTACCGGGGCCTGCATGGCCGCCAGTGCTTCTTCCAGTGAGATCGGCTCGCTGTAGCCTTCCGGCGCCGGGTACAGGCCATCGGGCGGCACGTCACCGGCCGCGTCGAAGGCTTCGCGCACATGGAATTCCAGCGGCGCGTCGGCATGCAGTTCGGCAGGCGTCTGCGGCAGGCCGGGTTCGGGCTGCAGCAGGCCTTCCTGTTCGGCGCCCGGCGGCAGCACGTCCTGGTGGCCGTGCAGCTTGGCCACCAGGTGGCGCGCCCAGCGCTGGGCTTCCCAGCCTTCGCGGCGGGCAGCCAGTTCGGCTTCGTCGAAGATGACGGTCAGCGACGGCGAGGCCAGCACCGGGTCGAGGCGTTCCAGCGCATCCTCGATGGCCGGTTCCAGCGCGATCAACACCGCGCCGGCGTCGGCGCCGCCCAGGGTTTCCAGATCCACGCTGTTGGGATCTTCTTCCAGCACCACGGTCGCACCGGCCTGGGCCAGCGCTTCGCGCAGGCGCTCACGCGCCGGGCCGACCCGTGCCAGCAATGCCACCGACGGCAGCGGGTTCAGGTCATTCACGGGCACGGGCGATCCCCAGCAGGTCATACACGTTTCGCATCAGGTCCAGCTCCTGGTACGGCTTGCCCAGGTAACGCTGGACACCGATTTCGAAGGCGCGTTGACGGTGCTTGTCGCCGCTGCGCGAGGTGATCATCACGATCGGCACGCCCTTGTAGCGTGGATCGGCGCGCATGGCGGTGGCCAGTTCATAGCCATCCATGCGCGGCATTTCAATATCCAGCAGCATCAGGTCGGGCACCCGCTCTTCCAGGCGCTCCAGCGCTTCGATACCGTCGCGGGCAACGGCCACTTCGAAGTTGTGGCGTTCCAGGATGCGGCCGGTGACCTTGCGCATGGTCAGCGAGTCGTCGACCACCATCACCAACGGAGCCTGGCGGTCGGTGGCCTGCGCGGCCGGTGCGATCGGCTTGAGCGGGTTGGCCTGGTAACGGCGCACCAGCGGGGCGACGTCCAGAATCACCACCACGCGGCCATCGCCGGTGATGGTGGCGCCGTAGATGCCCGGTACCGAGGCGATCTGCAGGCCGACCGGCTTGACCACGATTTCGCGGTTGCCCAGCACCTGGTCGATGGCCACGGCCGCGCGCAGTTCACCGGCGCGCACCAGCAGCAGCGGCACCTGGTCCTGCCCTTCGGCACGGGCCTGGCCCTGGCCGACCAGCGTGCCCAGGTCGTGCAGCGCGAATTCTTCGCCGCCGTAGTGGTAGCCGCCGTTGGCCGATTCGAAGCGCTCGCGCGAGATCCGGCCGATACCGCTGACCGAGGCGACCGGCACCGCGAAGGTAGTGTCGCCGATCTGCACGAACACTGCCTGGGTGACCGCCAGGGTCTGCGGCAGGCGCAGGGTGAAGGTGACGCCCTTGCCCGGCACCGAGTGGATGTCCACCGAGCCGCCCAGCTGGCGCACTTCGTTGTGCACCACGTCCATCCCCACGCCACGGCCCGCCAGCTGGCTGACCTGGTCGGCAGTGCTGAAGCCGGGCGAGAAGATCATCGCGTCCAGTTCGGCATAGCCCAGCACGGCATCGGCCTCGACCAGGCCACGCTGTTCGGCGCGGCGACGGATCGCCTCGCGGTTCAGCCCAGCGCCGTCATCGGCCACTTCCAGCACGATTTCCGAGCCTTCGCGGCGCAGGCGGATGGCGATCTCGCCTTCCTCCGGCTTGCCGGCGGCGCGGCGCTGCTCCGGGGTTTCCAGGCCATGGGCCACGGAGTTGCGCAGCATGTGTTCCAGCGGCGCGACCATGCGGTCGAGCACGTTGCGGTCCAGTTCGCCGTGGGTACCGTCCAGGGTGACGTGGACCTGCTTGCCGGTGTCCTGGCCAGCCTGGCGAACCACGCGGCGCAGGCGCGGCACCAGCCCGTCGAACGGCACCATGCGCGCGCGCATCAGGCCATCCTGCAGTTCCGAGCTGACCCGCGACTGCTGCTGCAGCAGGACGTCGTACTGGCGCGACAGGTCGTCCAGCACGCCCTGCAGGCCGCCAAGGTCGGCTGCGGATTCGTTCAGCGCACGGCTGAGCTGCTGCAGCGTGGAGAAGCGGTCCAGTTCCAGCGGGTCGAACTTGTGGTCGACCTGTTCCTGCTCGCGCTGGTAACGGGCCACGATCTGGGCTTCGGTTTCCAGGTCCAGGCGACGCAGCTGGTCGCGCAGACGCGCATTGGTGCGGTCCAGTTCGCCCATCGCGCCGCGGAAGGCGCCGAGCTGCTGTTCCAGGCGCGAACGGTAAATCGCCACTTCGCCGGCGTGGTTGACCAGGCGGTCCAGCAGGTCGGCGCGCACGCGCACCTGTTCCTGCTGCGGACGCGCCAGGGTGTCTTCCTCGTTGGACGCTTCCAGCGGCACCGGTGCGGACAACGGTGCCGATGCAACGGCGGTATCGACCAGCGCCGGGACCTCGACCGCGGCAGCGGTCGTGGCGGGCGCGTCTTCTGCTTCGGCGCGGCCCAGCGTGCGCGCTTCAAACGCGGCGATCAGGTCGACCGGCATGGCCACGTCACGGTGGCGACCGGTGCGGGTCAGCATCTGGTGCAGGCGGTCGAAGCCACGCTCCAGCAGGTGGACGTCGCTGCGGTCGATATCGGTACGGTTGGCGGCGACCGCCTCCAGCAGCGATTCGATGCCGTGGCCCAGGTCGCCGATGGCGTTGATACCGGCCATGCGTGCGCCACCCTTGAGGGTGTGCAGGTCACGCTGCAGCCCGGCGATTGCTTCGCGGTCCTGGGGTGCGGCACGCAGTTCGCTGATCAGGCCATCGCAATGGTCGAGCAGGTCCTTGCCTTCCTCGACGAAGATGTCGACCAGTTCGCGGTCCAGCACGCTGAAGTCCAGCGAACCGGCATCGTCGAGTTCCTCTTCTTCGACGGCCGCTTCGTCCGCGGCCCCCCCGGCGCAGCACCCCGCACACGTAAAAAAAAAAA
>NZ_JASCOP010000202.1:0-4349 GCF_029959395.1 Stenotrophomonas sp. PS02300 | reverse complement strand
CCACCGGGCCGCGGCTACGAGGGGGCGCAACACCCGGCGGCTATCCCGCCACCTCTTCCACATCGCGCGGTGAGGGGCGGGTGTCGGGGAGCTGCCAGAAGATGACGGTGGAGGTGAGCGTGATCGCGCCCACGCACACGAACGTGGCATGCAGGGCGGCGGTGGCGCCGTGCAGGGTGTCCAGGTGCTCGAACGCGGCCAGCAGGCTGCCTGCGGCCGCGGCGCCGAAGCCGGTGGCCAGCATCATCACCATCGACAGCAGGCTGTTGCCCGAGCTGGCGAAATCGCGGTCCAGGTCGCGCAGGGTCACGGTGTTCATCACGGTGAACTGCAGCGAATTGACCGCGCCGAACACGGCCAGCTGCACCACGCGCAGCCACATCGGCTGGCCGGGCACCATGAAGATGAAGCTGGCCATGGCCAGGCCCACCAGCACGGTGTTGACCATCAATACGCGGCGGTAGCCGAAGCGTTCCACCAGCTTGACCGCGTAACGCTTGGACAGCATGCCGGCGGCGGCCACGGGGATCATCAACAGCCCGGCGTTCATCGGGCTCATGCCCATGCCGACCTGCAGCAGCAGGGGGATGAGCAGCGGCATGGCGCTGCTGCCGATCCGCGAGAACAGGTTGCCGAGGATGCCGATGCGGTAGCTCGGCACGTGGAACAGCGCCAGCGAGAACAGCGGCGCGGTGGAGTTGGCCGCGTGCAGCCAGTAGCCGACCAGTGCGGCCAGTCCGGCCACGGTCATCAGCATCACCAAGGCATGCGGGGTGGCCATGCCGGAAATGCCGTCCAGCGCCAGCGACAGCACCACCATGCCGAACGCCAGCATCAGGTAGCCGGCGATGTCGAAGCGGGTGCGGTGCTCGGCGTAGTGGTCGGGCATGATTTTCAGCGCGGCCACATAGCCGATCACGCCGATCGGCAGGTTGATCAGGAACACCCAGTGCCAGGACGCCACTTCCACCAGCCAGCCGCCCAGGGTCGGGCCGATCAGCGGCCCCACCAGCGCCGGGATGGCGATGAAACTCATGGCGCGCAGGAACTGCTCGCGTGATACCGAGCGCATCACCGCCAGGCGGCCGACCGGCAGCAGCATCGCGCCGCCCACGCCCTGCAGTACGCGCGCGGCGACCAGCTGGTGCAGGGTCTGCGCCAGCGCGCAGGCGAGCGAGCCGAGGGTGAACAGGATGATTGCCGCCAGGAAGGTGCGGCGGGTACCGAAGCGGTCGGCGATCCAGCCGGAGGCGGGAATGAAGGTCGCCACCGCCAGCGCGTAGCTGAACACCACCGACTGCATCTGCAGCGGGCTTTCACCCAGGCTGCGGGCCATGGCGGGCAGGGCGGTGTTGACGATGGTCGAATCCAGCATCTGCATGAAGATCGCCAGCGACACCAGCCACAACAGGGGCCGGAACGAGGCGTAGCTGGGGGTCGTCATCGTGTGCACCTTCATCAACGAGGTGCACATGATCGCACGGGGCGTGTGTATGCCAGGCCGGTAGAGCCACGCCCTGCGTGGCTGCGCGCCGTCAGCGCGCGCTCAACCGATGCACCGCCTCGACCAGCACCTGCACATGTTCGGGGTTCATGTCCGGCGACATGCCGTGGCCGAGGTTGAAGACGTGGCCCTCGCGCGAGCCGCCGTTGCCGCGCGCATAGCTGTCCAGCACCTGTCCGGCGGCGCGTTCAATGGCGTCCGGGTTGCCGTACAACGTGGCCGGATCCAGATTGCCCTGCAGCGCCACGCGGCCGCCGGTACGGGCGACCGCGTCGGCCAGGTCCAGGGTCCAGTCCACGCCCAGCGCATCGGCGCCGGTGTCGGCCAGGTCGGCCAGGTGCAGGCCGGTGCCCTTGCCGAACAGGATCAGCGGGGTGCGCTGCCCGCCATCGCCGCGCTCCAGCTCACGTGCGATGCGGGTCAGGTAGCGCAGCGAGAATTCGCGGTACATGGACGGGCTGAGCACGCCGCCCCAGGTATCGAACACCTGCAGCACCTGCGCGCCGGCCGCGCGCTGGGCGGCCAGGTAGGCAATGACCGCGTCGGTCACCACCGACAGCAGCTGGTGCAGTGCGGCCGGCTCGTTCAGGGCCATTGCCTTGATGCGTGCGAAGTCCTTGCTGCCGCCGCCTTCGACCATGTAGCAGGCCAGCGTCCACGGGCTGCCGGAGAAACCGATCAGCGGCACGCGGCCGTCCAGCTCACGACGGATCACGCGCACCGCATCCATCACGTAGCGCAGCTCGGTTTCCATGTCCGGCACCGCGAGCTTGGCGATGGCGGCGGTATCGCGGACCGGGTGGCGGAACTTCGGGCCTTCGCCTTCGACGAAGTACAGCTCCAGGCCCATCGCATCGGGAATGGTCAGGATGTCCGAGAACAGGATCGCCGCGTCCAGGTCGAACCGGCGCAGGGGCTGCAGGGTGACTTCGCAGGCGATGTCCGGGTTCTTGGCCATGGCCAGGAAGCTGCCGGCCTTGGCGCGGGTGGCGCGGTACTCGGGCAGGTAGCGGCCGGCCTGGCGCATCAGCCAGACGGGGGTGCAGTCCACCGGTTCGCGGCGCAGGGCGCGCAGCAGGCGATCGTGGCGGGAGGGGCTGGTCACGGGATGCTTCCTTGGAATCGGGTGGCGCAGGGCCAGGGGGAGGCGGGCCGCTCAGCGCGGCGGCACACCGCTGGTATAGGTGATCTGGTAACCGCGCTTGAGCTCGGTGTCGCGCGCCTTTTCAAACGCGGCCTGGGCCTGGCCCGCATCCGGGAACAGCTGGCGGTGCAGCTTGGCGCGGCCGCTGATCTGCCCCGACTCACGCAGCAGCTCCCAGCCGCCGAACAGGTCCGGTTGCAGGGTGAGCTGGAGGTAGCGGGCCGGTTCGGTTCCGCCCGGGGGTTGTTGCAGGAAGACGCGCATGCCCGCGATTGTAGCCGCGAACCGGCAACGCGGCCGTCACCGGCCCGCCGGGCGGGCGCGGCAAACGGTCGCAGCTCAGCCGGTGGCCAGCACGCGCAGCACCTCGGCTTCGTCGATGTCGGCCACCACTTCGGCACGGCCGATGCCCTGCCACAGCACCAGGCGCAGGCGCCCGGCCACGTTCTTCTTGTCCAGCCGCATGCGCGCCAGCAGCGCCTCGGGCGCCAGCCCGGCCGGAATGGAGACCGGCAGTTCGTAGCGCAGCAGCAGCTCGCGCAGGCGGGTGGTGTCGTCGTCGTGGCTCATGCCCAGCTGGGCCGACAGCCGCGCCGCCAGCACCATGCCCACCGCCACGGCTTCGCCGTGGTTGAGGTTGTCGTTGCCCGGCGCGCCGTAGCCCTGTTCGGTCTCGATCGCATGGCCGAAGGTGTGGCCCAGGTTGAGCAGGGCGCGCTCGCCGCGTTCCAGCGGATCGCGTTCGACGATCTCGGCCTTGTGTTCGCAGCTGCGTGCGATGGCCTGGGCCAGCGCGGCGTCGTCGCCGGCCAGCAGCGCGGCGTGTTCGGCCTGCAGCCACTGGAAGAACAGCGGGTCGCGGATCGCGCCGTACTTGATCACCTCGGCCAGGCCGGCGCGCAGCTCACGCGGCGGCAGGGTGCGCAGCGCGGCGGTATCGGCGATCACCGCGCGCGGCGGGTGGAAGGCGCCCACCAGGTTCTTGCCTTCCGGAATGTCCACCGCGGTCTTGCCGCCGACCGACGAATCGACCATGGCCAGCAGCGAGGTCGGCAGCTGCACGCAGTCCACCCCGCGCATCCAGCAGGCCGCGGCGAACCCGGCCAGGTCGCCGGCCACGCCACCGCCCAGGGCCATCACGCACGCATCGCGGGTGGCGCCCAGCGACGCCAGCGCGGTAATCGCCGCGCCGAAGTTGGCCAGCGTCTTGGAGGCTTCGCCGGCGGGCAGCACCAGCTCGCCGATCAACAGGTCCGGACGTTCGTCCAGCAGCGCCTGCTTGACCCCGGAGAGGTACAGCGGCGCCACCGATGAATCACTGAGCAGCAGCACGTGGCGGCCGCGCACGTGGCGCGCCAGCAGTTCGCCCTGGGCAAGCAGGCCGGGGCCGATATGGATGGTGTAGGGGGTGTCGCCGCCAACGGCGACGGTGCGGGGGGACGCGGTCATGCGGAAGGTTCCAGTCGCTGCCATTGCGAGGCCAGGCGCAGCACCAGCTGCGCGGTCGCCTCGCTGGGCGTGTATAGATCGGTATCGAGGGTAAGGTCGGCCAAGCCCTGGTACAGCGGGTCGCGCAGGTTCGCCATCTCGTGCAGTACCTGCTCGCGGTCCGGCCGCTGCAGCAGCGGCCGGCCCCGGTCGCGCGCCAGCCGCTCCAGCTGGGCCGGCACGCTCACCCGCAGGTAGACCACGAAGCCGCGC
>NZ_JASCOP010000201.1:0-4436 GCF_029959395.1 Stenotrophomonas sp. PS02300 | reverse complement strand
CCTTGGCGGCGGCAGCAGAGCGCTGGGCCAGGGTACGCACTTCGGAGGCGACCACGGCGAAGCCACGGCCCTGTTCGCCGGCGCGCGCCGCTTCCACCGCGGCGTTCAGCGCCAGGATGTTGGTCTGGAACGCGATGCCGTCGATCACCGAGATGATCTCGGCGATGCGCTTGGAGCTGGCTTCGATGGCGCTCATGGTGGTGACCACCTGGCCGACGACGTCGCCGCCCTGCGAGGCCACGCCGTGTGCGCCGATCGCCAGCTGGTTGGCCTGGCGGGCGTGTTCGGCGTTCTGGCGCACGGTGGAGGTCAGTTCCTCCATCGACGCGGCAGTTTCTTCCAGGTTGGCGGCCTGCTGTTCGGTACGGCGCGACAGGTCGCTGTTGCCGGTGGCGATCTCGCCGGCGGCCAGGTTGATGTTGCCGGCCGCTTCCTGGATCTGGCCGACGATCTGGGTCAGCTGGGTCACGGTGGCGTTGGCGTCGTCGCGCATGGTGGCGAACACGCCCTGGTACTCGCCGTGCATGCGCGCGGTGAGGTCGCCTTCGGCGATGGCCGAGAGCAGCTGCGAGAGCTTGCCCAGGTTGTCGTCGCTGACCTGCATCATCGCGTTGAGGCTGGCGATCATCTGGCCGAAATCGTGGTCGAAGCGGGCCGCATCGCCGCGCTGGGTGAAATCACCCGCTGCCGCGGCAGCGCCCAGGCGCTTGATCTCGGCGTTGATGCTGGCCAGGTTCTGCTTGACGGTGTCCACGGTGGTGCTGATGGCGGCCTTGTCGCCCGGGTAGCGGGCAATGTCGGCGCTCAGGTCGCCCACGGCGTAGCGCTGCACCACGGCCAGCACGTCCTGCATGGTCTGCACGTGCGCGCCGACCAGGGTGTTGGTTTCATGCACCATCAGGCCGTACTCGCCCGGGAACGCGGATTCGTCCATGCGGAAGGTAGTCTGGCCGGCATCGTGCTGGCTGGCCATTTCGCGCTGGGCGCCGATCACCGCGTGCAGCTGCTGCTGCATGCGGCCCATGCTTTCCAGCAGGCGGCCGGGTTCGTCCTGCGCCTGCGCGCCGATACGGGTGTCGAGCTTGCCGCGCGCAATGCTGTCGGCCACGCCGGTGGCCTGGCGCAGCGGCCCGGTGATGCGGTTGCCGATCAGCCAGCTCAGGGCCAGCACCACCAGCACCAGGGCGCCGCCGGTGGCAGCCATGATGCCGGTGAAGGCCAGCGCGTCGGCCTGCACGTCGTCCATGTACACGCCACTGGTGACGACCCACTGCCACGGCGCATACATGCCGGCATAGGTGGACTTCTCGATCAGCTTCTCGCCTTCGCCGGGCTTGGTGGTCGAGTAATAGGTGTAGCCACCGCCGGTCTTGGCCATGTCCACCTGCTGCAGGTACAGCGGCACGCCGTCCTTGGACAGGTAGTCCTTCTGCACCTTGCCGACCCGGTCCGGGGCGAACGGGTGCATGAGCAGGGTGTAGTCGGTGGCCAGCACGTTGTAGTACGCGCTCTCGCCGTCGGCGCGCATGCTGTGCAGCGCCTGCAGTGCCGCCGCCTTGGCCGCCTCTTCGGTGAGTTCGCCGGTGCCGACCAGTCGCTTGTAGTGGTCGAAGATGCCGTAGGTCAGTTCAACCTGGGTCTTGAGGGCATCCTTGCGGGTCTCGGCCAGGTCCAGGTACTGGATGCGCGCGGCGATGATGGCAAGGGCGACCACGCCGATGGCGATCAGGGCGGTAAGCAGGTTCAACTTGCCGCGCACGGACAGGTTGGAGAAGCGACTGGAAAGATTCATGGGCGGGGGGGCCTTCTCTAGCGGGGGCGTACAGCGCAAGCCGACGTCGACGAACGTGTCGAGGCAATGGAGTTATCGGCAGAAACCGTCGCCGATTTAGCGGCGCGAGCTGAGCGCATTCAGCTTCAGATATGAAAAGGCCCCGATGCCGGAGCATCGGGGCCTGTGTGTTTCAGCGCTGCGCGGATGCGCGGGGCGGCTTAGAACTCCTGCCAGTCACCTTCGGCGAGCTCGGCAGCAACGGCACGGCTGGCCGGCTTGCGTGCCGGTGCCGGTGCGGCGGCCGGGCGGCTGACCGCACGCGGTGCCGGTGCGAACACCGGTGCCGCGGGCGCCACGTCCTGCTCGTCCAGGCGGAAGATCGACACGGCATCGCTGAGGTGGCCGGCCTGTTCTTCCATCGAGCGGGCGGCGGCGGTGGCTTCTTCCACCAGCGCGGCGTTCTGCTGGGTGGTCTCGTCCATCTGCACGACGGTCTGGTTGACCTGTTCGATGCCGGCCGACTGTTCCTGCGAGGCGGCCGAGATCTCAGCCATGATGTCGGTCACGCGCTGCACAGAGGCGACGATCTCGCCCATGGTGGCGCCGGCCTTGTGCACCAGCGCCGACCCGTCGTTGACCTTGCCGACCGAGTCGTCGATCAGGCCCTTGATTTCCTTGGCGGCACCGGCCGAACGCTGGGCCAGGGTGCGCACTTCGGAGGCGACCACGGCGAAGCCGCGACCCTGTTCACCGGCACGTGCGGCTTCCACTGCGGCGTTCAGCGCCAGGATGTTGGTCTGGAACGCGATGCCGTCGATGACCGAGATGATCTCGGCGATCTTCTTGGACGAGGTCTGGATCGCGCTCATGGTGGTCACCACCTGGCCGACCACGTCACCGCCCTGCGAGGCGACGGTGTGCGCGCCGATGGCGAGCTGGTTGGCCTGGCGGGCGTGTTCGGCGTTCTGGCGCACGGTGGAGGTCAGTTCCTCCATCGACGCGGCGGTTTCTTCCAGGTTGGCGGCCTGCTGTTCGGTACGGCGCGACAGGTCGCTGTTGCCGGTGGCAATTTCGCTGGCGGCCGAGCTGATGGCCTGGCTGGACTGCTTGATGCGGGTAACGATGCCGCTGAGCTGTTCGGCGGTGGCGTTGGCATCGTCGCGCATGGTGGCGAACACGCCCTCGAACTCGCCGTGCATGCGCACGGTCAGGTCGCCCTGCGACAGCGCGGTGAGCAGGCCGGAGATCTGTTCGATGCTGGAGGCGTTGGCGTCGAGCAGACCGTTGATCTGCTGGGCCAGCTGCAGGAAGAAACCATCCTTGCCTTCGGCGCTGATGCGGCCGGACAGGTCGCCGGCGGCGGCCTGGGCGATGACGCGGGCCACTTCGGCTTCCACCAGCGCTTCGGGGGTGCGGTCACGCCATTCGACCACGTGGCCGACGCTCTCGCCTTCTTCGTTGCGGATGGTGGAGACGACCTGGGCGAACTGGGCATCGCCGAACTGCATGGCGCGGCGGGCCACGCCGTGCTGCTTGAGGTTGGCCAGCAGGGTGGCGTCCATTTCGCCGCGGTGCTCGAGCACGGTCAGCGGGCGGCCGACCAGCGAAACGGAGGCGTCGAAGTCCGGCAGGTTGCGGCGCAGGTCGTCCTGGTACTGGGACAGGGTCTGCTCCAGCGCGCGGTTGGCGTAGACGATGTTGAGGTTGTTGTCGGTCAGGTACACGCCGGTGGAGCTGTAATCCAGCGCGGTACGGATGCGCAGGTTTTCGCGGGCCACGGCCTGTTCGGTTTCGGTACGGTCACGCAGGTCGCGCTGCATGCGCTGCATGGCCTGCATCAGGTCGCCGACTTCATCCTTGCGGGTGACGTCGATATGGCCGTCGAGCTTGCCGCCGGCCACTTCATTGGCCACAGACACCGCGCCACGGACGCTGCCGACCAGCGAGCGGGCGAACAGGTACACCAGCACCAGGCCCATGGCGGCGCCGCCGAGCAGGGCGATGATGGTCAGGGTGGCGGAGGTGGCGTAGGTCGATTCAGCCTCTTCGCGCGAGGCGCGGGCAAGGCGGTTGTCTTCGGCGATCAGGGTTTCAAGCGCGGCTGCGGCCTTGAGGTGCTTGGCGCGGGTCTCACCGACGAAGGTATCGATGGCATCGTCCGGCAGGTCCAGCTCCAGCATTTCGGTGACCGAATCGTAGGAGGTCAGCGAGTCGGTCCAGTCCTTGGCGAAGGCGTCGAACAGCTTCTTCTGCTGCGGGCTGTCGATCAGGGCGGGATACTTTTTGATCGAGGCATCGATCTTGGTGCGCAGGTCGGCGGCGCGGGTCTTGGCTTCGGCCTTGACGTCGTCGCTGGCGCGGATCAGGCCCTGGTAGGCCGAGTTGCGGTATTCACCGAGCATGCCACGCATTTCGCCGGCCATGCGGATGCTTTCCATCCGGTTGCCGGCCAGTTCGGTGGTCACGTTGTTGAGGGAGTGCAGGCCGCGGTAGGCGACCACGCCCTGCAGCAGCATCACCAGCAGGATTACACCGAAAGTCAGCATCAACTTCGGCATCAGTTTGAGGTTGTTGATCCATTGCATGGTGGTGCACTCTCCGGTGGCAGACGCGTCCGGGCGTGGCGCCCGGTTGCAGCGGCCACGCCGGCCTGTGCCGGCGT
>NZ_JASCOP010000200.1:0-4709 GCF_029959395.1 Stenotrophomonas sp. PS02300 | reverse complement strand
GCTCCGGGACACGCCGTAAACCCATCCATGGGGGCTTGGCAAAAACATCCATGTTTTTGACAGTCCCTACGGGGGCTGCCCGCCGGCCTCCCCCCACGGATGGTCGCTGGCGGATGGCAAGAGCAGACACGCATGGCCTGCCCCTACGGGCTGGATGCGCCTGCTTTTGATTTCCCGTGGCCACCTGTAATCCGTCGAAGGTGGGACGGGGCGGGTTTGCGGGGGTGTCAAAAACATGGATGTTTTTGCCAAGCCTCCAAGGACGGATTCACGGCGTCCCCCGCAAACCCGCACCGTCCCGCCAAACCAGAAGACAACGGGCCACAGGCTGTTCGCCCAAGTGCATGAAGCCGCCGGGCACAGCCCGGCGCTCCTGGATCGCCTGCCACCTGAAGATGCGAAGGCCGCCCCAACCCCCCGAACATGACCGAAGTCACGCCACACGGTAAACTCCCGGCGTGAACACTCCTACCTATACCGCCCAGCAACTCGCCGAGCAGTTTGGCCTGCAGGTCCATGGTGACGGCAGCACCGCCATCCGTGGCGTGGCCACGCTTGCCCATGCCGGCCCCGGCCAGCTGACCTTCCTGGCCAATCCGCGCTACCGCGCCCAGCTGGCCGACAGCCAGGCCGGCATCGTGGTCCTGCGCGCCGAGGACGCCGAAGCCGCGCCCGGTACCGCGCTGATCGCCAAGGATCCGTACACCACCTTCGCCAAGATCGGCGCGCTGTTCGACATCGCCCCGACCCGGCCGCCGGGCATCCACCCCAGCGCCGTGATCGATCCCGAGGCCCAGGTCGCCGCCAGCGCCCACATCGGCCCGTTCGTCACCATCGGCGCGCGCAGCGTGATCGGCGAGAACTGCATCATCGGCGCCGGCAGCATCATCGGCGAAGACTGCAGCCTGGACAGCGGTTGCGAACTGATCGCCCGCGTCACCCTGGTCACCCGCGTCCGCATCGGCAAGCGCGTGCGCATCCATCCCGGCGCCGTCCTCGGCGCCGATGGCTTCGGCCTGGCGATGGACGCCGGCAGCTGGATCAAGGTGCCGCAGCTGGGCGGCGTGCGCATCGGCGACGACTGCGAGATCGGCGCCAATACCTGCGTCGACCGCGGCGCCCTCGAAGATACCGTGCTCGACAACGACGTGCGCCTGGACAACCTGGTCCAGATCGCCCACAACGTCCAGATCGGCGCCCACTCGGCCATCGCCGGCTGCACCGGCATTGCCGGCAGCGCCAAGATCGGCCGCTACTGCCTGCTCGGCGGCGCCGTCGGCGTCGTCGGCCACCTCGAGATCTGCGACAAGGTGGTGATCACCGGCAAGTCCGTGGTGCGCAACTCCATTACCGAACCGGGCGAATACTCGTCCGGGACCCCGTTGACCGACAATCGCACGTGGCGCAAGAACGCCGCGCGCTTCAAGCAGCTCGATGCCCTGGCCCGTCGCATCCTGTCTGTGAGCAAGGAGAAGGAATGAGCCACGAACAGAAGCTGCCGGACATCACCCAGATCCAGGCGTTGATCCCGCACCGTTACCCCTTCCTGCTGGTCGACAAGGTTGTCGCGATCGATTACGAGAAGCGCACCATCGTTGCCACCAAGAACGTCAGCATCAACGAGCCGTTCTTCCAGGGCCACTTCCCCAGCCAGCCGATCATGCCCGGCGTGCTGATCATCGAAGCCATGGCCCAGGCCGGCGGCGTGCTGACCCAGCTCACCCTGGGCCGCGACGCGCAGTCCAAGCTGTTCTACATGGTGAAGGTGGACAAGGCCCGCTTCAGCAAGCAGGTCGTGCCCGGTGACGTGCTGGAAATGCATGTCGAAATCAAGCGCGTGATCCGCAACATGGCGGTGTACGACTGCGTGGCCAAGGTCGACGGCGAGATCGTCGCCTGCGCCGAAGTGCTCTGCGCCGGCACCCGCGAATGAACGGGCCGCTCATCCACCCCACCGCGGTCATCGACCCGTCGGCGAAACTGGCGGCGGATGTACGTATCGGTGCGTTCTGCCTGATCGGTGCCGATGTCGAGATCGGCGAAGGCACCGAAGTCGGCCCGCACTGCTCGATCCACGGCCCGACCCGGATCGGCCGCAACAACCGTTTCATCGGCCACGTTGCCGTGGGCGGCGAACCGCAGGACAAGAAGTACGCCGGCGAGCGCACCGAACTGGTGATCGGCGACGACAACGTGTTCCGCGAGTTCGTCACCCTCAACCGCGGTACCGGCGGCGGCGGTGGCATCACCACCATCGGCAACGGCAACTGGATGCTGGCCTACACCCACATCGCGCACGACTGCCACGTCGGCAACCAGTGCGTGTTCTCCAACAACACCACCCTGGCCGGCCACGTGACCGTGGGCGACTACGTGATCATCAGCGGCTTCGCCGGTGCCCACCAGTTCTGCCGGATCGGTGCCCACGCCTTCCTGGGCATGGGCGCACTGACCAACGGCGACGTACCGCCGTTCACCATGGTCGGCAGCGATTCGCTGGGCCGCCCGCGCGGCATCAACAGCGAAGGCCTCAAGCGCCGCGGCTTCGATGCCGAGCGCATCGCCAGCATCAAGCGCGCCTACCGCACGCTGTACGTGGCCGGCCTGCCGCTGGCCGAAGCCAAGGTGCAGCTGGCCGAACAGGCCACGCACAGCGCCGACGTCAAGGACATGCTGGACTTCATCGAGCACGCCGAGAGGCCCCTGCTGCGATGACGGCGCCGGGCTCTTCGCGACCGCTGCGGATTGCGCTGGTCGCCGGTGAAGCCTCCGGCGACCTCCTTGGCGCCGGCCTGGTGCGCGAACTGCAGCAGCGGTTCCCCGACGCCGAGTTCGCCGGTATCGGCGGCGATGCGATGCGCAGCGCCGGCTGCCTGACCTGGTTCGATGCCAGCGAGCTGGCGGTCATGGGCCTCACCGAAATCCTGCGCCACCTGCCGCGCCTGCTGAAGCTGCGCAGTGAGTTCCGCACGCGCGTGCTGGAGTGGCAGCCGGACGTGTTCATCGGTATCGATGCACCGGACTTCAACCTGGGCGTGGAGCGCTGGCTGAAGCAGCGCGGCATCACCACGGTGCACTACGTCAGCCCGTCGGTCTGGGCGTGGCGCGAGAAGCGTGCCGAGAAGATCGGCGCCAGCGCCGACCTGGTGCTGTGCCTGTTCCCGATGGAACCGCCGATCTATGCCCGCCACGGCATCGACGCGCGCTTCGTCGGCCACCCGATGGCCGATGACATCCCGCTGCACAGCGACCGCGAAGAGGCCCGCGTGGCCTTGGGCCTGCCGGCCAACGCCAAGGTGCTGGCGGTCCTGCCGGGCAGCCGGCTGGGCGAGATCAGCAAGCTGGGCGGCGCATTCTTCGAAGCGGCCTGGCAGGTCTCCGAACGCATTCCAGGCCTGCACGTGGTGGTGCCGGCGGCCAATCCGGCCTGCCGGGCGCTGATCCAGGAACAGCTGTCGCGCTCGGCGCTGCCGGTGGCGTATTCGCACCTGCTGGACGGCCAGGCGCGCACGGCGATGATCGCCGCGGACGTGGTGGTACTCGCGTCGGGCACGGCCACGCTGGAAACGATGCTGGTGAAGCGGCCGATGGTGGTGGGTTACCGCGTGGCGGAGCTGACCTACCGCATCGTGAAGGCGCTCGGCCTGATCAAGGTGGACCGTTTCGCGTTGCCGAACATCCTGGCGGGCAAGGATCTGGCGCCGGAACTCATCCAGCACGACTGCGTGCCGGACAAGCTGGCAGACGCGATCCTGCAGTGGTTCGACCACCCGCAGCGCGCCATCGAGATCCAGGACACGTACGAGAAGCTGCACCTGCAGCTGCGCCAGGATGCGTCGGCGCGCGCGGCCGACGCGGTGGCGGAACTGCTGGCGCGCAAGCCGCACGGGAACGCGCCGGCATGAGCCGCCGCCACGCCGCGGCGGCCTCGCTGGCGCTGTTCGACGGGGCGGCGCTGGCGACCGTGGCGCCGCGCTATGTGGCGGGCGTGGACGAAGCGGGCCGAGGCCCGCTGGCCGGTCCGGTGGCGGTGGCGGCGGTGGTGTTCTGCCCGGACCGCCCGCGCCTGAACGGGCTGGACGATTCCAAGCAGCTCACGGCGCTCCGCCGCGACCAGCTGTTCGACAGGATCCAGCAGCGGGCGCTGGCCTTCCACGTGGTGATGGTGGACGTGGCGGAGATCGATTCGCTCAACATCTACCAGGCCACCATGCTGGGCATGCGCCGGGCGGTCGAAGCGGTCGCGCACGTGGCGCAGTTCGCGCGCATCGACGGCAACGTAGTGCCCAAGGGCCTGCCCTGCCCCGCGCAGGCGCTGGTCGGCGGCGACGCGCTCGACCGCGCGATCATGGCCGCCTCGATCTTGGCCAAGGTCAGCCGCGACCGCTACATGCTGCAGCTGCACGAGCAGCACCCCGAATACGGCTTCGACCAGCACAAGGGTTACGGCACCCCGGCCCACCTGGCCGCCCTGCGCACCCACGGCCCCTGCCCCCACCACCGCCGCAGCTTCGCGCCCGTGCGTGATTGCCTGGACAGCGCGTTGGTTGCGGCTGGGTAGAGCAACAGCCAAAGCCGAAGCCAAAGCCAAAGCGGCACGTCGGGGTTCGTCTGGCTTGGGCGGCGCCGGTGGGTTTGCGGGGGACGCCGTGAATCCGTCCCTGGAGGCTTGGTCGCCGCATCCATGCGGCTCACACCCCCGCAAACCC
>NZ_JASCOP010000001.1:0-141857 GCF_029959395.1 Stenotrophomonas sp. PS02300 | reverse complement strand
TTGCGAAACATGGATGTTTCGCAAGAGCCTCCACGGATGGATTCACGGCGCCCCCCGCAAACCCACACCCGCCGGCCCAAACCGGGAACGCCCGCAGATCAGGGTTCTTGCCGTACCGACCAACGGTCGGTACCTACCAACCGGCTATGTCGGCTTCACTGCGATGACGCAATAATGAGGCGCCACCGCCCGACGAGTCCGCATGTCCGCCCGAGAATCCCGCCTGAGTCGCCTGTGGGCGCATGAAAAGGCCAGCTACGGGCTGCGGGTGTTCATTGCGTTGTCCGTGGCCATGGGCGTGTGCTGGCACCTGGACCAGCTGCCTGCCCTGCCCGGCGTGTTCCTCGGCATCATCGCCAGCGCCATTGCCGAAACCGACGACAACTGGTGGGGCCGCACCAAATCCGTCGCGCTCTCCCTGCTGTGCTTCGTCGTGGCCGCCGCTGCCGTGGTCGAACTGTTCGCCTGGCCGTGGCTGTTCATTGCCGCCCTGGCCCTGTCCACCTTCGGCCTGACCCTGCTTGGCGCGCTTGGCGAGCGCTACGCCTCCATCGCCCAGGCCACCGTCACCCTCGCCATCTACACCATGATCGGCCTCGAACAGCACGGCGCCGATGACCGCGCCCAGGCCATCACCGCCGTCAGCCACCTGCTGGCCGGCGCCCTCTGGTACGGCCTGCTGTCCATCCTGTGGACCGCCCTGTTCGCCAACCGCCCCGTGCGCGAACGCCTCGCCCGCCTTTACCTTGAACTCGGCCGCTACCTCCAGCTCAAGGCCGACCTGTTCGAACCCGTGCGCGATGCCGACGTGCAGAAGCGCCAGCTCGCCCTGGCCGAACAGAACCGCCGCGTCGTCGAAGCGCTCAACATCGCCAAGACCGCCATCCTGGCCCGGTTCGGCCGCTCCGGCCGGCCCGGGGTGCAGTCCGGCCTGTACCTGCGCCTGTATTACATGGCCCAGGATTTCCACGAACGCGCCAGCTCCTCGCACTACCCCTATGGCGCGCTCACCGACGCGTTCTTCCACAGCGACGTGCTCTACCGCTGCCAGCGCCTGCTCGCCCTGCAGGGCGAAGCGTGCGCCAACCTGGGTACCGCCATCCGCATGCGCCGGCCGTTCCAGTACGGCGACCGCACCCGCCAGGCCACCGCCGACCTCACCGACTCCCTCGCCTGGCTGCGCGCCCAGCACAACCCGCAGTGGCAGCGCCTGCTCTCCTCGCTCGAACTGCTCGGCCACAACCTGCAGAGCATCGAACGCCGCCTGTCCGAAGCGGCCCAGTCCGAATCCACCCTGGACAACGTCGATACCCGCCTGCGCGACACCAACCCGCATACCCTGCGCGAAATGGGCGTGCGCATCCGCCAGCAGCTCACCCCCGGTTCGCTGCTGTTCCGCCACGGCCTGCGCATGGCGCTGGCGCTGATCGTCGGCTTTGCCGCCATCCGCCTGTTCAACGCCCAGAACGGCTCGTGGGTGCTGCTCACCATCGTGTTCGTGTGCCGCCCCAACTTCGGCGCCACCCGCCAACGGCTGGCCCAGCGCATTGCCGGCACCCTGATCGGGCTGGTGCTCACCTGGGCCCTGATGCAGCTGTTCCAGGACCTGCGCATCGAATTGTTGATCGCCCTGCTCTCGGCGCTGCTGTTCTTCTTCACCCGCAGCGACCGCTACCTGGTCGCCTCGGCCGCCATCACCGTGATGGCACTGACCTGCTTCAACCTCATCGGCGATGGCTTCCTGCTGATCTGGCCGCGGCTGGTCGATACCCTGCTGGGCTGCGCGATCGCCGCCGCTGCCGCGTTCCTGATCCTGCCCGACTGGCAGGGCCGCCGCCTCGACCTGGTCATGGCACGCGTGCTTGAACGCTGCGCCGGCTACCTGCAGGCCGTGCTGGGCCAGTACGGCAGCGGCATGCAGGACGACCTGGCCTACCGCATCGCCCGCCGCGACATGCACAACGCCGATGTGGCCCTGTCCACCGCGCTGTCCAACATGCTGCGCGAGCCCGGCCACGTGCGCGGCAACCTGGATGCCGGCTTCCGCTTCCTGGCGCTGTCCAACACCTTGCTGGGCCATCTGTCCGCCCTCGGCGCCCACCGCGCGCAGCTGGACAGCTACGCGCAGGACCCGCTGGCCCGTTCCAGCGGCGAACGCGTGCAGCAGGCCATGCAGCAGATCGCCGGCGCGCTGGAACGGCGCGAACCGGTGGACGAGGCCGCCAACGAGGGCGACCGCGCCCTGGCCGAACAGCTGGAGCAGCTCAATGATGAGATGCCGCCCAAGCTGCAGCTGATCCGCACCCAGATCGGCCTGATGCTGCGCCTGCTGCCCAAGCTGCGCGCCGCCGCGAACGAAATAGGTACCGGGACCGCGTGATAGGCTGCGCCGGTTCGCAAGGAGATTCCATGTCCGGCCACAGTCAGTTCGCCCTGCTCCGCCAGCGCCGCTTCCTGCCCTTCTTCATCGTGCAGTCGCTGGGGGCGTTCAACGACAACGTGTACCGCCAGGCCATCATCGGCCTGCTGTTCTACCTTGGCGTGAGCCAGGCCGAGCAGTCGCTGTACACCACGCTGGCACCGGCCATCTTCATCCTGCCCTACTTCCTGTTCTCCGCGCTGGCCGGGCAGATCGCCGAGAAGCTGGAGAAATCGCGCCTGATCGTGATCACCACCACCATGGAGATCGGGATCATGACGCTGGCCGCGGTCGGCTTCCTTACCCAGAGCATGCCGATCCTGCTGGTCGCCCTGTTCTGCACCGGCCTGCAGTCCACGCTGTTCGGCCCGGTGAAGTATTCGGTGCTGCCCTCGGTGCTCAAGCCCGAAGAGCTCACCGGCGGCAACGGCCTGGTCGAGATGGGCACCTCGATGTCGATCCTGACCGGCATGATCAGCGGCGGCATCATCTTCACCCTGGCCGGCAGTTTCGGCCCGATCGTGGCGGCAACAGCGGTGATCGCGCTGGCCATTGCCGGCAACATCACCGCGCGCATGATCCCCAAGGTCGATGCCGGCGCGCCGGACCTGAAGATCAACTGGAACCCCATTCCCGAATCGCTGGCGGTGCTGCGCCTGGCCAAGAAGCAGAAGGCCGTGGCCAACGCCATCCTCGGCGTGTCGTGGTTCTGGTTCGTCGGCACCATGCTCACCTCGCAGCTGCCTACCTACGCGGTGGTCAACCTGGGCGGCGAACCAACCCTCTACATCTTCGCGCTGGCGCTGTTCTCGGTCGGTACCGGCGTGGGCTCGCTGCTGTGCGAGAAGCTGTCCGGGCGTACCGTGGAAATCGGCCTGGTGCCGCTGGGCGCCTTCGGCATGACCGCCTTCATGCTGGACCTGTACTTCGCGCGCGCCGGTGCCGCCACCACGGCGGGCCTGGGCGTGGCCGCGTTCGTGGCCGCACCGGGCAGCGTGCGCATCATCATCGACCTGGTGGGCATCGGCCTGTTCACCGGCTTCTTCGTGGTGCCGTTGTTCGCACTGATCCAGAGCCGCACGCCGAAATCGGAAATGTCGCGCGTGTTCGCCGCGCTCAACATCCAGAATTCCGGCTTCATCGTGGCCGCGGCGATGATCGCGCTGGCCACGCAGAAGTTCCTGCACTGGACGATCCCGCAGCTGTTCCTGGCGCTTGCGATCGCCAATGCGGTGGTGGCGATCTACATCTTCACCATCGTGCCCGAATTCCTGATGCGGTTCCTCAGCTGGGTGATGGTGCGCTTCCTGTACCGGCTGCGCCCGCATGGCATCGAAGCCAACGTGCCCGATGAGGGCGCCGCGCTGATCGTCTGCAACCATGTCAGCTACATGGACGCGCTGATCCTCTCAGCGACGATCCCGCGCCCGGTGCGCTTCGTCATGTACTACAAGATCTTCAACATCCCGGTAATGCGCTGGATCTTCCGCACCGCCAAGGCGATTCCGATTGCCGGCGCGCGCGAGAACCCGGCGCTGATGCAGGCCGCGTTCGATGAAGTGGACCGGGCGCTGGCCGAGGGCGAGCTGGTGTGCATCTTCCCCGAAGGTGCGCTGACCCGCGACGGCGAAATGGCAGCGTTCAAATCGGGCGTGGAGAAGATCCTCGAGCGCCGGCCGGTGCCGGTGGTGCCGATGGCACTGCGCGGCATGTGGGCCAGCATGTGGAGCCGGCGCGATACGCGGCTGGGGCGCATGCGCGTGCCACGCCGCCTGCGCGCCCACGTGGAGGTGATCGCCGGCCCGCCGGTCGACGGCGCCACCGCGACCGCCGAGGGGCTGGAAGCGCAGGTGCGAGCACTGCGCGGCGATCAAGGCTGAAAGCGGCAAAACCGTCGGATTCCGCAAAAAAATCCCCTGCGGCGCTCATGTAAACGCATACATCGCCGGGAACATCGGGTAGATTACCGCCCATAGGGGGTGTCGCTTGGCGTTGGGAGACGCCGGGAGACAGCCAATGGAATGGAGTCGTACGTGAATCATCTGCCGCCACCCACCCCACCGGGCGTTGTCGTTCCCAACCATCTGGTCTGGGCCATCCTGACAACGCTGTTCTGCTGCCTGCCGTTGGGCGTGGTGTCGATCGTGTATGCGGCCCAGGTCGATGGCCGCCGCGCGGCCGGCGACCTGGCCGGTGCGTATGACGCATCGCGCAAGGCCGGCGGATGGGCACTGGCATCGGCGCTTGCCATGCCGGTACTGCTGCTGTTGTGGTTTGGCCTGTTTGGCGGCATGGCCGCGCTGGGCGCCCTTTCCGACCTGTGAAACACCCTTCGTTCAACCCACCCAAAAAAATGGAGCTTCACCGATGAACGCCACTGCCCCGCAAGTCCCCAACAACCTGGTCTGGGCCATCCTGACCACCCTGTTCTGCTGCCTGCCGGCCGGCATCGTGTCGATCGTGTATGCCGCGCAGGTCAACGGCAAGCTGGCCGTCGGTGACATCGCCGGTGCGCGCGAGTCGTCGGACAAGGCCAAGAAGTGGGCCATGTGGTCGGCCATCATCGGCGTCGTGGCCATCGTGCTCTACATCATCCTGGTCGTGGTGATGGGCATCGGCGGCGCGATGGGCGGCGGCAACTACTGATCGCCCCCTGGACGGCCCGGTCCGGCGCCCGCGAAGGGTGCCCGGCTCGGGCCGTTCTGCCGTCATGACGATGCCCTCCCGTTCCACCCTGTCGCGTTGGGCGCCGCTGGCCGTCACGGCCGGGCTGGCCGTGGGCGCGACCGTGGTGCTGCGCCACGTCAGCCCGTATGCCGGCAACAGCCCGCTGCCGGGTTGCCCGCTGTATGCATTGACCGGGTTGTACTGCCCCGGTTGCGGCAGCACCCGCTGCCTGTATTCGCTGGTGCACTTCGACTGGACCGGCGCGATGGCGATGAATCCGCTGCTGGTGATCTCGCTGCCGTTCCTGCTGTTGATGCTGCTCAACAACGCAGGCGTGCGCATGCGCGCACTGGACCCGCTGATGCGGGTGCTGGCCAATCCCACCTTCTGGCTGGTGCTGCTGGTCGGCTATGCGGTGCTGCGCAACCTGCCGTGGATGCCGTTCGCGCTGTTGGCGCCTTAGGTCACCCAGCCGGCGATGACCAGCAACGCAAGCGCGGCCATCCACAACAACAGCATGCGCCAGACCAGGCTCATCGCATCGCGCAGCTCCGGCAGGCGGCGCCACACCGGCACCATGCCCGCATCGCTGTAATCGTGCGCGTCTTCGCGCAGTTCGGCACTGACACTGGCGCGCGCCACGGCGCCCAGGAAATCCGTGGAGGCCGCCCAACGGTTGCCGTGCGCTTCGCGCCAGGCCTTGAAGGCCGTATCGAAGTTGCCCACCAGCGCCATCGACAGCGACATCAGCTGCGCCACCGGCCACTCCAGCCACGACAGCACCTGGCGTGCGCCCACCACGGTTTCCACGTCGGCCAGTGAGCGCATCGGCCCCACCGCCAGCAGCGCGAGCAGGCGGTACGCCAGCGCGCCCACCGGGCCCAGCAGCAGAAACCAGAACAGCACCGCGAACCAGCGCCGCAGGGCGTTGAGCACGGTGACTTCCACCAGCGATGGCACGTCTTCGTGCAGGCTGCCGCCGGCCGACTGCAGCTGGCCAATGGCCGCATGCCGGGCATGTGCATCATCGGCGTCGATCACCGCTTCCACGTCGCGGTCGAGGTCGCGCGGCCCCCAGCACATCACCAGCGTGGCGATGCCCAGCAGCAGCGACGGCAACCCGAACAGGCGGTCATGCAGCGCCCATTGCAGCAGGGCCAGCACCAGCACGAACGGAACCACCGCCACCAGCCAGCCGTGGCGGCCGCGCCAGAAGCCGGTTTCGGCCGCATGCGCGTCCAACCACTGCAGCCAGCGCCGGTACCAGCCGAAGCGACGCAGCGCCACGGCCGCGGCAGGCGCGACATGGCCCAGGGCCAAGGCGACCAGTACTGCGACCAGGGTGGTGAACATGGCGGCCTCCGTTCGGTTTCTGGGCGCTACTATGCCTTGGGACCCGGCAATTCCCCGGGTCACAGGTAATGTATGCCGCCCCGTGTTCAGGCAGCGGCAACGTGGTGCCTGGGTCAGCTCACCTGGTTGCGGTACCAGTGCTCGATCAGGCTGCGTGAAATCGAAATCGGCGGCGACAGGCGGATGCCCACTCCGTCGTCTTCGATGTCACGGGCCAGCGCCGCGCCCACTTCCTCGGCAGTGAACCAGCGCGCGTCTTCCAGCTCGCCATCCACGGTGGGCACGTCGTCTTCGGCCGTTGCACTGAAGCCCAGCATCAGCGCGCCCGGGAACGGCCATGGCTGGGTGCCGAGGTAGCGGCAGCTGCGCACGCGCACCCGGCTTTCCTCGAAGACCTCACGGACCACGGTCTGTTCCAGCGATTCGCCCGGCTCCACGAACCCGGCCAGCACCGAATAGCGGCGCGGGGCCCAGTTGGCCTGGCGGC
Organism: Stenotrophomonas sp. PS02300; assembly: GCF_029959395.1. NCBI lineage: Bacteria > Pseudomonadati > Pseudomonadota > Gammaproteobacteria > Lysobacterales > Lysobacteraceae > Stenotrophomonas > Stenotrophomonas sp. PS02300. The sequence continues at coordinate 134,931 of NZ_JASCOP010000001.1, read as the reverse complement.
CGAGCAGCAGGCGCCCGTTGTTTTCCACCGCCACGATCACCGCCGGGTCCACGCGCGGGTAGTGTTCGGTGTTGCACTTGACGCAGCGGCCGATGAAACCGCCACGGGTGAAGGCCACGGCGCCGCCGCACACGCCGCAGAAGCGGGTGCGCGATTGCCAGTAGGACATGCCGCGGGCGTAACAGAAGGCGCTGGCATCGGCGGCCGACCAGGTGGTGGCCGATTCGCGCAGGTCCACGCGCTGGGGCGCCGGGGCATCGACGGCGGCGGATTCGACCGAGAACCACGCCTGCTCGCCGCGCAGGCCGAGGAAGATGGCCGTGCCGGGGCCGCCCCCGACCTGGGCGCCGGTCAGCGCCAGCGGCTGGCCGTCGTCGCCGGCCAGCGCGCGGCCATCGGGATCCAGCACAAGCACGTGCGCCTGCGGCCACAGCCGCAACAACGCATCGGCGTCGTCGCGCAGGGTATCGGCGCGTTCAAGGGGTTCGGTGGTGAAAGCAAAACCGGCAAGCGGCAAAGAGACATTGGACATCCCTGAAGCCTGCCGCTATTCAACCGGAACAGCAAGCGGTGCCGTGCAGCACCGCCGTGGCGATCACATGCTGAAACTGCTGCCGCAGCCGCAGGTGGTTTTCGCGTTCGGATTGCGGATCACGAACTGCGCGCCGGTGAGGCTCTCGGTGTAATCCACTTCGGCGCCCATCAGGTACTGCAGGCTGAGCGGATCGACCAGCAGGGTCACGCCGTTGGTGTCCACGGCCAGGTCGTCCTCGGCGCGGTTCTCGTCGAACTCGAAGCCGTACTGGAAACCGGAACAGCCACCGCCCTGGATGTAGACGCGCAGGGCCAATGCATCGCTGGCCTCGTCCTGGATCAGTTCCTTGACCTTGGCCGCAGCGGCTTCGGTGAAGTTCAGGGGACGGTCCAGCGACTGGTAATGCGGCGCAGCGGCGGGGGTGGGGGCGCCGGGCAGGGAAACTAGCGTGCTCATGCACCCAGCATGGGGGTGCATGGGCACGCTTTCAAGCACCGGCCGTTCAGGCCATCGCTTCGGCCAGCTTCTTGCGGGCATTACCGTCCTTGCGGTCGGCGCTGTCGTCGGCCGGCGGCGGCAGCGCCATCTGGGCACCGCCATGGATCAGGCGGCCGGTCAGCTGGGCGCCGGCGTTCATTTCCACCACCTGGTAGTGGACATTGCCGGTGACCCGGGCGCTGGGGGTCAGCTCGACCCGCTCGCTGGCGTGCACGTCGCCATCCAGGCGGCCACTGACCACCACCACGTGGGCGCGGATCTCGCCTTCGATGCTGCCCTGCTCGGCCAGCGTGAGGGTGGCCGTGGTGGCGCCTTCCTGGGCGATCACCTTGCCCAGGATGGTGCCTTCCACATACAGGCCACCGCTGAATTCCACGTCTCCCCGGATCACTACCTGCGCGCCGATCAGCGCGTCCACGACCAGATGCCCGTCGCGGTTGGATTTGTTGCTGCCAAACATGGGCTTACTCCCCTTCTTTTGCCGTTGCTGCAGCCGGTGCTCCGGCCTGCTTCCAGTCGAATACCTGGGTGGCGCCCCCTGCGCCGGTTCCCAGCGTGACCCGCACACGTTGCGGGGTGAAGTCCTTGGGCAACATGACGCTGCCGGTGAGCTGCTGGAAGTACCGGAAGGAATACTCCTGGCCCGGCACCTTGGTGCGCTGGTGCAGCTCGTCCCAGCTGACCGAGGTCAACTTGCCGTCCTTGACGCCTTCAACCGTAAACCGCATCTGGCCCTGGCTGATCGCGCCACGGTTGAGGTTCTGGGTCAGCACCACGGCGTACTGCCAGGTGCCCCCCGCTTCCGGCGAGAACTCGATGGAATGGGTGTTCAGGCCCTTGCGCTGGCTGGTGGACCCGACCAGGCGTTCGTAGAAGGCCACGTCGGCACGCAGGCCGGCGATTTCCTCGTCGCGCTCGCCCAGCGAGGTCTGCACCTCGTTGTTGGCCGCGCGGCTGATCCGGTCCGAGGCCTGCAGGGTGGCCTGGGTCTGCTGCAGCTCCACCACCTGCTTCTGCAGCGTTTCGGCGCGCGCTTCGGCGGCGTCGAGCTGGCGGCCGGGGTCACCGCCGGGGCCGGCGGTCCAGCGCCCCAGCAGCACGGCCAGGACCAGGCTGGCCAGCCAGATGCCGGCCAGGATCAGCAGGCGGCGGCGATCGGGCGCCACCGGGGTTCCGGGGCGGCGGATCTGGATGCGGGAAGGTGTCGGGTTGTTCATGGCGAATACGGCGGCACCGCGGCTTGGGCGATACCGACACGGCCCCTGTCGGGAAGAGCGACTGGTTAGTGTAAGTCAGGGTTGGCACATTTTTCGCCCCTGACCCCCTGCGGGACAGTAGCGTTCAGGGACGTCATCCCCGATAGTGTGGGCCTGTGCACACTTTCGCCGGAGCGCCTGCCATGACCGAGGCCCACCTGTTCGTGATCGGCATCCTGCTGGCCTGGCTGGCCGGCATCCGCGTGTACCTCACGGTGTTCGGGGTGGGCCTGGCCGGCATGCTGGGCTGGGTCGATCTGCCGCCGGCGCTGCAGGCCACCGAGTCGTGGTGGGTGCTGGGCACCTCGGCCGCGCTGGCCATCACCGAGTTCGTCGCCGACAAGATCCCCGGGGTGGACTCGGCCTGGGACCTGGTGCAGACCCTGGCCAGGGTACCCGCGGGCGCCTTCCTGGCCGCGGCCACGCTCTCGCCCACCGGCGAACTCAGCACCACGGCGCTGGCCGCCGGTGCCGGGGTGGCCCTGGCCAGCCATGGCCTGAAATCGGGCACGCGTGCCCTGCTCAACACCTCGCCGGAGCCGGCCAGCAACTGGGTGGCCTCGGCGGCGGAAGACACGGTGGTGGTGGGCGGCCTGGCGTTGGCGCTGGCGCACCCGTGGCTGGCATTGATCGTCGTGGTGGCGTGCAGCCTGGTCGGCGCGCTGGTGGTCTGGCTGGTCTGGCGCACCCTGTGGAAGGGCATGCGCTGGCTGCTGCGGCAACCGGCGGGCAAGCCCGGGGCACTGGCCGACCGCGATGCCGCATAATCGCGCCGCAGACTGGGAGTACTGATGGCCGTCCAAGACAACGCTGTTGCATCCACCCGCGCCACCCGCGCCGAAACCCCGCCCGCCGATCATTGGCAGCGCTGGGCCAGCGCCGACGCGCCCGCCGTGGCGCCCGCGCCCAGCAACGTGGTGCCGCTCAACGCTGCCGCCGCCGCTGCCGTGTCCACCCCGCCGGTGCTGCCGCCGTCGCAGTGGCAGCAGGACGATGCCAACACGCCGCCGCTGGGCAGCGAGGCGCCCTACCGCGTGCTGATCGTCGAAGACGACCGCTCGCAGGCCCTGTTCGCACAGAGCGTGCTGCATGGCGCCGGCATGGAAGCGATCGTGCACAGCGACGCCGAAGGCGTGCAGCAGGTGATCAACGAACAGCGCCCGGACCTGATCCTGATGGACCTGCACCTGCCGGGCCTGGATGGCATGCGCCTGACCGCGCTGATCCGCCAGCAGCCGGGCCAGCAGCTGCTGCCGATCGTGTTCCTCAGCGGCGACCCGGACCCGGAGCGCCAGTTCGAAGTGCTCGACAGCGGCGCCGACGATTTCCTGAGCAAGCCGATCCGCCCGCGCCACCTGATTGCCGCCGTCTCCAACCGCATCCGCCGCGCCCGTGCGCAGGCGGCGATGCAGCCGGGCGCGCAGGGTGCGCCGGCCATGAACAACCCCGAGACCGGCCTGCCGACCCGCCACCACGTGATGCAGCAGCTCAGCACGGCGCTGGCGCACGGCGAGCATGGCGGCCTGTTCTTCATCGAAGTGGCCAGTGCCCTGGGCCTGCGCGAACGCTACGGCTATGCCGCGTTCGAACGGCTGATGGTGCAGGCCGCGCAGCGGCTGGCCGACAACGCGCACCCGCACCTGCTGGCGCGCCTGAACGACAACAGCTTCCTGGTCGTGGCCCGTGGCCTGGACGAGGAATCGCTGGACGCGATGGCGCACCAGCTGCGCGATGAACTGTCCGCACGCTCGTTCGTGATCCGCGATGAGGAATCGGTGCATCTGCGCGGCGTGGTCGGGCATGCCCAGCTCTCCGGCGGCTTCGGCGATGCCGGCACCGCGCTGGAAGCGGTGGAGCGCACCACGCTGCAGGCGCGGCTGTTGCCCTCCGGGGTGGCCGCGCACGTGCGCCGCGAAGACGTGGCCGCGCAGGAACACCTGGCCATGCTGGAAGGCCAGCTCGAACCGGCCTACCAGCCGATCGTGGCCGTGGCCGGCGGCAACACCGCCCAGTACCAGGTGCTGCTGCGCCTGCGCCAGGCCGATGGCAGCGTGCTCAACGCCGGCCAGGTGATCCCCGCTGCGGAAGCGGCCGGCCGCATCGCCGACCTGGACCAGCAGGTGCTGGACCATGCGCTGGGCCTGCTGGATCTGTACCAGCACGCCACCCAGCCGCTGAGCCTGTTCGTGTCGCAGTCGCTGCGCACCCTGGCCCGCGATGCCTTCGCCGACTGGCTGCTGGAAACCCTGCAGCAGCGCCAGCTGCCCGGCAGCGCGCTGGTCATCGACGTGCGCCTGCCTGACGCGCTGATCCACACCGTCACCCTGCAGCAGTTCTGTTCGCGCATGAGCGCGGCCGGCGTGCGCTTCTGCCTGAGCCAGTTCGAGCCCAGCGGCGAAGCCAATGCCCTGCTCGGCCAGTTGCCGCTGGCATTCGTGCGCATGGCCGCCCGCTTCTCCAGCAGCCATGCCAACCAGCAGACCCGCGATGAACTGCGCGGCGCGATCGATGCCGCGCACCGCGCCGGGGCACTGATCATCGGCCAGCAGATCGAAGACCCCCAGGCCGCGGCGGCAATGTGGATGGGCGGGGTCGATTTCATCCAGGGCAACATGGTGCAGTCGGCCGGGAGCGAGCTGAACTTCGACTTCCACACCGCGGTGCTCTGACCATGACGGCCCAAGGACGGGTTCCCTTCGCACTGTGGCTGGCGGCGATCGCGGCCGCCCTGGCCGCTACCGCCAGCGGCATGGCCGCAGCCGGCGCCAATGGTCCGTGGCCGATCATCGCCGCCGGCACCGCCGTGGTGGGCGTGATCGCCGCGCTGGTCGGCGTGAGCCGCTGGCGTGAGCTGCAGGCGCAGCTGGCCCTGGGCCAGCGCCGCCACGAAGCGCTGGCCGGCGAGCGCGACCACCTGCAGCGCGCCGTGCAGCAGCAGGACATGCTGGAACAGGAGCTGCTGCAGGCCAAGCAGGCGGCCGAAGCGGCGGCGCTGGCCAAGGGCGAGTTTCTGGCCACCATGAGCCACGAGATCCGCACCCCGCTCAACGGCATCCTGCCGATGCTGGACCTGATCGCGCGCGGCCAGCTGGGCACCGACCAGCGGCAGATGCTGCAGACCGCCACGGTCAGCTCGCAGCAGCTGCTGCGCATCGTCGACGACATCCTCGATTACTCCCGGCTGGAGGCCAAGGGCCTGGACCTGGAAATCACCACGTTCAACCTGCGCGAGCTGCTGGAAGGCATCGTCCAGCTCATGCAGCGCAGCGCCGAAGCCAAGGGCCTGGCGGTATCGCTGGAGCTGGACCCGGCCGTGCGGCTGTCGGTGCGCGGCGACCCGGTGCGGCTGCGCCAGGTGCTGGGCAACCTGATGGTGAACGCCATCAAGTTCACCGAGCGCGGCCAGATCCGCCTGCGGGTGACCCGCCAGGGCGAGACGACCAGCCAGCACCAGCTGCGTTTCGAAGTGATCGACACCGGCATCGGCATCGACGGCACCCTGCAGGCACGGCTGTTCCAGTCCTTCAGCCAGGCCGATGCCTCCACCACCCGCATCTACGGCGGCACCGGCCTGGGCCTGGCGATCTGCAAGCGCATCATCGACCTGATGCACGGCAGCATCGGGGTGAGTTCGACCCCGCGCCACGGCGCCACGTTCTGGTTCGAGATTCCACTGCTGAAGGTCGTCGGCGACCTGCCGGCCGCAGCGCTCACCACGCGCGCGCTGCTGGTCAGCGAAGACCCGCTGCTGGTGCAGCGCCTGCAGCGCGTGCTGCAGCACCACGACATCCGCCTGCACACGGTGGACAGCGCATCCGCCGCGCTGGACATCCTGCGCGCGCCGGTGCGCCCGGGCATCGAGCCGGACCTGGCCTGGGTGATCGCCGACACGCATGCCCTGCGCCACGGCGCCACCGCGCTGCACCGCGCGGTGCTGCACGATGCCCGCACCCCCACCCCGCGCCTGCTGTGGCTGCAGGGCGATGAGCAGCTGGCCGCGCTGCTGCGCGAGAACACCCACGTGCTGCCGCGCGAGGCCGGCGACGTGGACCTGCATGCCGTGCTGCGCCCGGCGGTAGCCAGTGCGCGCCCTGCGCCCCTGCTGGCCAGCGTGGAGGCCTACAGCGGCCCGGTGGAGGCGCCGCAGCTGGGCCTGCGCCTGCTGCTGGTGGAAGACAACAGCGTCAACCTGCTGGTCGCCCAGCGGCTGCTGCAGGTGCTGGGCTGCACCGTCACCACGGCCACCGATGGCGAACAGGGCCTGCAGCAGCTGCAGACCCGCGCCTTCGACCTGGTGCTGATGGACTGCCAGATGCCGGTCCTGGATGGCTACAGCGCCACCCGCCGCTGGCGCGAGCAGGAAGCGGCCGAAGGGCGCACCCGGTTGCCGATCGTGGCGATGACCGCCAACGCGATGGCCGGCGACCGCGAGCGCTGCCTGCAGGCCGGCATGGACGATTACCTGTCCAAACCGGTCAACCGCGAATCGCTGCAGGCCTGCCTGCTGCGCTGGCAGTTCACGATGGAAGACAACGCCGCCGACGCGCGCAATACACCCGCGCCGGCGCAGGCCGCCCCGCCCGCTGTACCGGTGCTGGCTCCGGCTCCCACCCCGTTGCCGCCACCGCTGCCGCCGCTGGTCGCTGAGCCAGGCAGTGACGATGGCGCGCCCGGGGTGCTCGACACTGGCGTGCTGGATGAGCTACAGGAGGTGATCGGTGCGGAGACGGCCACCATCATCGCCGTGTTCCTGGAAGACACCCCGCCATTGATCCGGCAGCTGCAGGATGCCTCGGTGGCCGCCGACCTGGAAAAACTGCGCGCGCTGGCGCACAGCCTGAAATCGGCCAGTGCGAACGTGGGGGCGATGGCGTTGTCGGTGGCGGCCCGTCGGATTGAACACGACGCCCGTGCCGGCACGCTGGAGCGCCCGGCCGTGGCCGTGGCGCTGCTGATTGCCGAATATGCGCGTGCGCGGCTGGCGCTGGCCGGCTACCTGGCCAGCATCCGCGCCACCGCCGCGCGCTGAATCAGTCTTCCAGCTTGGTGAGCAGGTAGTTCGGCTCGCCGATCCGCTCGATCAGCTCCAGCTGGGTTTCCAGCCAGTCGATGTGCTCTTCCTCGTTGTCGAGGATCTTCACGAACAGCTGGCGGCTGACGTAATCGCCAACCGAATCGGCGTAGGCGACCGCCTCACGCAGGGTGACGGTGCCTTCGCGCTCGAGGGCGAGGTCGCACTGCAGGATCTCGGTGGGGTTCTCGCCGATGCGCAGCTTGCCCAGCGCCTGGAAGTTCGGCAGTCCCTCAAGGAACAGGATGCGATCGGAGAGCACGTCGGCGTGCTTCATCTCCTCGATCGATTCCTTGTATTCGTGGTCGGCCAGTTCCTTCAGACCCCAGTTCTTCAGCATCTTGGCATGCAGGAAGTACTGGTTGATCGCGGTCAGCTCGTTGTAGAGGACCTTGTTGAGGAATTCGATGACCTTGGCGTCGCCTTTCATGACTGTGCTCCTGCAGCGTGAAAACGCCGGCACTGTAGCGCGTCCCTGCAGACAATGAGGGAACGCGAATCATGATCGATCGGCTTACGCGACCTGGGCCAGACCCAAAACAGGCAACGGCAGGTCGTGGGTGTTGCGGGCCTTGGCCAGCAGGTCGGCCGCCATGTCGAGGCAGGAACCGCAGGTGGCGCCACAGCCGGTGCGCATGGTCAGCTCGGACACGCTGGCGACACCGCTCTGGGCGGCTTCGCGGATCTGGTGGTCGGTTACCCCGTTACAGATGCAGACGTACACGTGCGGACTCGGCAGGCAGGCCCGGATCGGCCTGTGGGTATTCCAATCGAAACGAGAATGGTTGTCAATTTCGTAACTGAATCATTCTCGATACGGTTCAGGGTGCCCGTTCAGCCCGCCCGGCGCGGAGCAAAAAAAAAGACCGATCTTTCGATCGGTCTCTTTCGTATTTGGCTGCCCCGGATGGATTCGAACCACCGAATGCCTGAGTCAGAGTCAGGTGCCTTACCGCTTGGCGACGGGGCAAAACGTGCGTGCAATTGTTGCACTTTCTCACTGGAAAACCAAGCGGACTTGGTGGCTATGGGTGGACTCGAACCACCGACCCCAGCATTATGAGTGCTGTGCTCTAACCGGCTGAGCTACATAGCCTCAGTGAGCCGGCAATTCTGGACATGTAAACGGAATCTGTCAACACCTTTTCACCGCGCTTGTGAGTGGGCAGCGGGCGTGTCACAGTCCTGACCAGTAGATTTTTCTAGGAGTCCGCATCGTGATCGATCCGGACGGCTATCGACCGAACGTCGGCATCGTGCTGATGCGGCAGGACGGGCAGGTGTTCTGGGCACGACGTGTGCGCCGGGATGGCTGGCAGTTCCCGCAGGGTGGCATGAATACCGACGAGACGCCTGTCGAAGCCATGTATCGCGAGTTGCATGAAGAAACCGGGCTGTTGCCAGAGCACGTCGAAGTGCTGGGTGCGACACCGGGCTGGCTGCGCTATCGCCTGCCCGCCCGTGCCATCCGCCGCAATGAACGGCAGGTCTGCATCGGCCAGAAGCAGGTCTGGTTCCTGCTGCGCCTGGCCGGCGACGAATCGCACGTGAAACTGGACCATACCGACAGCCCTGAGTTCGACCAGTGGCGCTGGGTGGATTTCTGGTACCCGGTCGAGCACGTGGTGATGTTCAAGCGCGGGGTCTATGCGCGGGCACTGCGTCACCTGGCGCCCTTGGCGCGCGGGGTGGCCGGCACCGGCGTGGACTCCATGCCCAAGTCCGCCCAGGAAGCCTGGATGCCGGGGCATGCGGCGGGACACGACCGACCGCGCAAGCGCGCGCCCGCGCCCAAGCGGGGCGGCGGCTACTGGCCACGCAGCAAGGCCAAGGGCGACCCGGGCGCGGTGTAAGCGCATCCGGTTCCCCTGAAACGACAAAAGCCCGGCCGAAGCCGGGCTTTTGCTTTCCAGACGCGATGGATCAGCGCTTGGAGAACTGGGTAGCGCGACGCGCCTTGTGCAGGCCGACCTTCTTACGCTCGACTTCACGGGCGTCACGGGTCATGAAGCCAGCCTTGCGCAGCTCGGACTTCAGGGTTTCGTCGTACTCGACCAGCGCGCGGGCGATGCCCAGGCGGATCGCACCGGCCTGGCCGGTGGTGCCGCCGCCAGCGGCGGTGACCATGATGTCGAACGATTCGGTGTTCTTGGTCAGTTCCAGCGGCTGACGCACGATCATGCGTGCGGTCTCACGGCCAAAGAACTCGTCCAGCGGACGGCCATTGACGGTGATGTTGCCGGCACCCTTGCGCAGGAACACGCGGGCGGTGGAGGACTTGCGGCGGCCGGTGCCGTAGTTTTGAGTGATAGCCATGATTAGATATCCAGAACCTGGGGCTGCTGAGCGGCGTGCGGGTGCTCGGAACCCGAGTACACCTTGAGCTTGCGGTACATGGCGCGGCCCAGCGGGCCCTTCGGCAGCATGCCCTTGACGGCGGTTTCGATGACGCGCTCCGGGTGGCGCTCCAGCGCCTGGGCCAGAGTTTCGGTCTTCAGGTTGCCGATGTAGCCAGTGAAGCGGTGGTACAGCTTGTCCTGCAGCTTGTTGCCGGTGACGGCAATCTTTTCTGCATTGATGACAACCAGGTAATCACCGGTATCAACGTGGGGGGTGTAGACCGGCTTGTGCTTGCCGCGCAGACGGCGGGCCAGCTCGGTGGACAGACGGCCCAGCGTCTTGCCGGAAGCGTCGACGAGATACCAGTCGCGCTGGACGGTCTCGGACTTTGCAGTGAAAGTGCTCATGAAAGAACTCAGGTAGGTCGGGCTCATTGCGGCCATGGAGCGGCCGGAACTCTGCCACGCGTTGTGAAGAGGCGGGATTGTACTGGCCATTTGGCCCACATGCAAATCGGCCAATGGCACGGGTTGGCAGACCGGCGCCGGGGGGCGAGAATCGATGATCCCCCGCCGCGATGCCCGACCGCATGACCGCGTTCCGCCAGATCACCCCGCTCGACCACCTGCTGACCGAGGCCCAGCGTGCCCTGGACACGGTGTTCGGCAACCCGCCGGCCAGCCGCCCGTACCCGGCCGAGGCGACCCCGGACGCGCCGATGCCCGCCCCGGCCCGCCGCCATGCCGCCGGCCTGATGCGGATCAACCACGTTGGCGAGGTCTGCGCGCAGGGCCTGTACTTCGGCCAGGCAGCGGTAGCAAGGGAGCCGGAAACGCGTGCCCACCTGCTCGAGGCGGCCCAGGAAGAGACCGACCACCTGGCCTGGTGCGCCCGGCGCCTGCGCGAGCTGGACAGCCGGCCCAGCCTGTTCAACCCGATCTGGTACGCCGGCAGCTACACCATCGGCACCCTGGCCGGGCTGCGCGGGGATGGCTGGAACCTGGGCTTCGTGGTGGAAACCGAGCGCCAGGTGGAAGCCCACCTGGACGAGCACCTGGACACCCTGCCCCCGACCGACCAGCGCAGCCGCGAGATCCTCAAGGTGATGAAGATCGACGAGGCCCGCCACGCCGACCACGCCGAACATGCCGGCGCGCGCCGACTGCCGCCGCCGATTCCGGGGGTGATGGCGCTGGCGTCCAAGGTCATGAAGACCATCGCGTACCGGTTGTAATGCGTATCGACCAACGGTCGATACCTACCGTGGCCCTACCGTGGCCCTACCGTGGTAGCGCCCTACCGTTGGTAGGGCGACGCCGCAGGCGGCGTCAGCCCGAAACGAGCTTCAGGCCGATCACCCCGGCCACGATCAGCCCGATGCAGGCCAGCCGCGGCGCCGAGGCGCTGTCGCCGAACAGGAAGATGCCCAGGATCGCCACGCCCAGCGCGCCGATGCCGGTCCAGATCGCATAACCGGTCCCTACCGGGATGGTGCGCAGGGCCTGGGTCAGCAGGTACAGGCTGATGCCGGCCGAAATGATGGTGGCCACGGTGGGCCAGGGCTTGCTGAAGCCGTCGCTGTACTTCAGGCCAAGGGCGAAGCCGATTTCAAAGATGCCGGCCAGCAGCAGGTACATCCAGGGCATGGGGGTTGCCTCCTAAACAAAAACAAAACGGCCCGGTGTCTTCACACCGGACCGTCGTCGGTAGCTTGCCGTGGAACATTAGTTCTGCGCAAAACAGATGTTCCACAGGGCGGGGCGTCCCGCCTTGTGCAGCACCACCCGGGCCGTGGCCCGGGCGGGTGTCGCATGGTGTTACTCGGACAGGTTGCGGCCGTGGAACAGCTCTTCGATCTCGCGCTTGAGCAGTGCTTCGATCTTCATGCGTTCCTTGAACGAGATGTTCTTGGCCTTTTCCTCGAACAGGTACTGGTCCAGGTCGAAGTCCTTCAGGTGCATCTTCGTGTGGAAGATGTTTTCCTGGTAGACGTTGACGTCGAACATCTCGTAACGCGACTTGATGTTCTTGGCCAGGAAGTTCTGGATCGAGTTGATCTTGTGATCGATGTAGTGCTTCTTGCCCTTCACGTCACGCGTGAAGCCACGGACGCGGTAGTCCATGATCACGATGTCCGATTCGAGGCTTTCGATCAGGTAGTTCAGCGCCTTCAGCGGCGAAATCACGCCACAGGTAGCCACATCGATGTCCGCACGGAACGTCGCGATGCCTTCCTGCGGGTGGGTTTCGGGGTAGGTATGGACGGTGATGTGGCTCTTGTCCATGTGCGCTACCACGGCATCGGAGATCAACTCCTTGCCCGCCAGCTTCTTGTCGATCACCGGCTCTTCGGAGATCAGGATCGTCACCGACGCGCCCTGCGGATCGTAATCCTGGCGCGCGACATTGAGGATGTTGGCGCCGATGATCTCGGCGACATCGGTCAAGATTTGAGTCAGCCTATCGGCGTTGTACTCTTCATCGATGTATTCAATGTAACGCTGACGCTCCTCTTCGGTGCGGGCGTAACACACGTCATAGATGTTGAAGCTCAGCGCCTTGGTGAGGTTGTTGAAACCCTGCAACCTCAGGCGAGGCAACGGCTTGACCACGGCGGTCGATCCTGTGTGTGGTGGGAAAGGATCAATTATGGGGCAAAGTGATCGGGGGCGAAACTTGCATTGAAACAAGTTGCTGTGTTGGGGTTTGCCCTTCACAACCCTGATCGTTAAGCTCGCGGCACATAGCCGTGAATTGTTCATGAGCAAAGGGAGCGCCTCAACGTGTCATCTGTGCGCCTTGCCACAAGTCCATTGGCCCTGGACATCGCCACCATTGACCGCTTTCTGGCCCACAGCCACCGCCGCCGCTACCCGGCCCGCACGGACGTTTTCCGCCCCGGCGACCCCGCCGGCACCCTGTATTACGTGATCAGCGGCTCGGTTTCCATAATTGCTGAAGAAGAAGACGACCGCGAACTGGTCCTGGGCTACTTCGGCTCCGGGGAATTCGTCGGCGAGATGGGGCTGTTCGTGGAAACCGACCGCCGCGAGGTGATCCTGCGCACCCGGACCCCCTGCGAGCTGGCCGAGATCAGCTACGAGCGGCTGCACCAGCTGTTCCTGGGCCCGCTGTCCACCGATGCGCCCCGGCTGTTGTATGCACTGGGCCAGCAGGTCTCCAAGCGCCTGCTCGATACCAGCCGCAAGGCCAGCCGCCTGGCGTTCCTGGATGTCACCGACCGCATCGTGCGCACCCTGCACGACCTGTCCCGCGAGCCGGAGGCCATGAGCCACCCGCAGGGCACCCAGCTGCGCGTGTCGCGCCAGGAGCTGGCCCGCCTGGTCGGCTGCTCGCGTGAAATGGCCGGCCGCGTGCTGAAGAAGCTGCAGAGCGATGGGCTGCTGCATGCGCGGGGCAAGACGGTCGTCCTGTACGGCACCCGATGAATCCGGTTGCCGGCCAACGGCCGGCGCTACCGCCGGCATGACAGCGTCTTTCACACAGTGCCGTTAGGGTGACCACATGGCACCTGGCAGCGAATTCTACTGGTTCATCCTGATCGGGCTTGGCGCGCAGCTGGTGGACGGCGCGCTGGGCATGGCCTTCGGGCTCGTCTCGTCGTCGGTAATGCTCAGCATGGGCCTGCCGCCGGCGGCGGTGAGCGCAAGCGTGCATACCGCCGAGGTGTTCACGACAGGCGCCTCCGGCGTTTCGCATCTCGTGGCCGGCAACGTGGACAAGCGGCTGTTCCTGCGCCTGGCCCTGCCCGGCGCGGTCGGCGGCGTGCTGGGCGCCTATGTGCTGACCCAGCTGCCCGGTGATGCGATCCGTCCCTTCATCTACGGCTACCTGCTGGTGCTGGCGGTCTTCATCCTGCTGCGCGCGGCCGGAAAGCTGGTGCCGCGCCAGGAAGTGAAGCGGGTGCCGGTGCTGGGCTTCTTCGCCGGGCTGCTGGACGCCAGCGGCGGCGGTGGCTGGGGCCCGGTGGCCACCTCCACCCTGCTCGCCCGCGGCGGCCAGGCGCGCACCACCATCGGCACGGTCAACGCGGCCGAATTCGTGGTGACCCTGGCGGTGTCGATCACCTTCCTGCTCTCGATGGGCCTGCAGTACCTGAACATCGTGGCCGGCCTGCTGATCGGCGGCATGATGGCCGCCCCGCTGGCCGCGGTGCTGGTCAAGCGGGTCAAGGAGCGCTGGGTGCTGGTGGCGGTGGGCGTGCTGGTGCTTTCAATCAGCCTGTTCCAGATCAGCCGCGCCCTCCACGGGTGGTGGGGCGGCTAGGCCTTGTCGCCGCCGCGGTCCACGCAGCCCCAGTTGAGGATGCGGGTGCCGGGCTTGAGCACCTGGCGGAAGAACGCCACCTTGGAGTGCTTCGGGTTCACCACCACCGGATCCTTGGCCGCCAGCAGCAGCGGAAGGTCGGCGGTGCTGTCCGAGTAGGCCACGTCGATGTCGCCATAGCCGCGCTCGCGCAGCATGCGCATCTTTTCTTCGTTGTGGCAGTGGCGGGTAGCGCCCACCGCACCGAAACGCGGGCCCACCTCACTGCCGATCACCGGCACGCCCTGGTGGGCAACAAACGCCAGGATCGCGCGGGCCAGCTCCGGCGGTGCGCCGGTCGCCACCACCACGCGGTCGCCCTGCGCGCGGTGCGCGGCGAATACCTCCAGCGCCTGCGGCAGCAGCTTGGCGCGCAGCTGCGCCTCGTGCTTCAGCACGTAGGCGTCGATCACCCGGTTGAACTCGCGCGCACGATGCAGCCCGAAGGTGGCAATCCAGACGTACACCGAAATGCCGGTGCGCCGCGTGGGCAGCATCGCCACCAGCGGCCCGGCGATCGGCGTGACCAGCAGCGCGGCCAGCAGCCGCAGCGGGTTGCGCTTGATCAGCGAGGCAAACAGATGGCTGCCGGAATCGCCGTCGTACAGGGTGTGGTCGAAGTCGAAAACCACCAGCGGCGCGTCGTCGCGCGGAGTCGGATAGATCACGGTCATGCGCTGAAGAATAGCTGACGCAGGCCCTCGCCGGGTTCTTCGACCCGCATGAAGGCCTCACCCACCAGGAACGCATGCACGCCGGCGTTGCGCATCAGGCTCACGTCGTCGGCGCCCAGGATGCCGCTCTCGGTCACCAGCAGGCGGTCGCGCGGCACGGCCTGGCGCATGTCCAGGGTGGTCTGCAGCGACACCTCGAAGGTGCGCAGGTTGCGGTTGTTGATGCCGATCAGCGGCACCGGCACCTGGATGGCGCGTTCGAGTTCGTCGATGTCATGCACTTCCACCAGCACGTCCATGCCCAGCTGCATGGCCAGGTCGGACAGCTCCGCCAGCTGGCGGTCTTCCAGCGCGGCCACGATCAGCAGGATGCAGTCCGCGCCCAGCACGCGTGCTTCGTACACCTGGTACGCATCGATCACGAAGTCCTTGCGCAGCACCGGCAGCGTGCAGGCCTCGCGGGCCTGCTGCAGGTAGGCGTCGTCGCCCTGGAAGAAATCCACGTCGGTCAGCACCGACAGGCAGCTGGCGCCACCGAATTCGTAGCTCACCGCGATATCGGCCGGGTGGAAGTCCGGGCGGATCACGCCCTTGGACGGGCTGGCCTTCTTCACCTCGGCGATCACCGCCGGGTTGCCGGCGGCGATCGAGGCGCGCAGCGCATCGGCAAAGCCGCGCACCGGCGGGGCACCCGCCAGGCGTGCCTGCAGCGCTTCCAGGGGAACCCGTGCACGGCGCTCGGCCACTTCAACGGCCTTGCGGGCCAGGATGGTCTCGAGGATGTCGCTCTTGTCGCTCATGTCGTTCAGGGTCCTTCAGGCCGGCCATTATCGGCCAGCCGCCGGGTGGCATCTACATATTCCTGCATGCGCTGGCGCGCGCTGCCATCGGCAATGGCCGCGCGGGCACGGGCCAGGCCGTCGGCGATGCTGCTGGCCACGCCGGCCACGTACAGCGCCGCGCCGGCATTGAGCGCCACGATATCCAGCGCCGGGCCGGGCTGGTTGTCGAGCACCCCGCGCAGCATCGCGATCGATTCCTCCGGGTCGCTCACCTTGAGGTTGCGGCTGGCCGACATCGCGATGCCGAAGTCTTCCGGGTGGATCTCGTATTCGCGCACCTTGCCGTCGCGCAGCTCGCCGACCAGGGTGCCGGCGCCGAGCGAGATCTCATCCATGTTGTCGCGGCCCCACACCACCATGGCGCGCTCGGCGCCCAGCTCGCGCAGCACGCGCGCCTGGATGCCGACCAGATCGGGATGGAACACGCCCATCAGCACGTTGGTGGCGCCCACCGGATTGGTCAGCGGGCCGAGGATGTTGAAGATGGTGCGCACGCCCATCTCACGGCGCACCGGCGCAACGACCTTCATCGCCGGGTGGTGCATCGGCGCGAACATGAAGCCGATACCGGTTTCGCTGATCGCGCGGGCCACCTGCTCCGGGCGCAGCTCGATGACCGCGCCCAGCGCTTCCACCGCATCGGCGCTGCCGGACTTGGACGACACGCTGCGGTTGCCGTGCTTGGCCACCTTGGCACCAGCGGCGGCGACCACGAACATCGCGCAGGTGGAGATGTTGAAGGTGTGCGAGCCATCGCCACCGGTACCGACGATGTCGATCAGGTGGGTCTTGTCTTCCACCGGCACCGCCAGCGCCAGCTCGCGCATCACGGTGGCCGCACCGGCGATCTCGCCCACGGTTTCCTTCTTGACCCGCAGGCCGGTGAGGATCGCGGCGGTCATCACCGGCGACACTTCACCGCGCATCACCTGGCGCATCAGGTCGACCATCTCGTCGAAGAAGATTTCGCGGTGCTCGATGGTGCGCTGCAGGGCTTCCTGGGGGGAGAAGGTCATGCGGGGTTCCTTTGCAGGAAATTCTTCAGCAGGGCGTGGCCGTGCTCGGTGAGGATCGATTCGGGGTGGAACTGCACGCCTTCCACCGGGTGTTCGCGGTGGCGCAGGCCCATGATCTCTTCGATCGTGCCGTCGGCGTTCTCGGTCCAGGCAGTCACTTCCAGGCAGTCGGGCAGCGTGGTCTTGTCCACCACCAGCGAGTGGTAGCGGGTGGCCTGGTAGCGGTCCGGCAAACCGGCGAACACACCTTTGCCCAGGTGGCGGATCGGCGAGGTCTTGCCGTGCATGATGGTGCCGGCGCGGATGACATCGCCGCCGTACACCTGGCCGATGCCCTGGTGGCCCAGGCACACGCCCAGGATCGGGGTGGTCGGGCCCAGCCGCCGGATCAGCTCCAGCGACACGCCCGCTTCGTTGGGCGTGCACGGGCCGGGCGAGATCACGATGCGCTCGGGGGTGAGCGCGGCGATCTCGTCAACGCTCAGGGCGTCGTTGCGCACCACCTTTACATCGGCACCCAGCGTCTGCAGGTACTGCACGAGGTTGTAGGTAAAGCTGTCGTAGTTGTCGAGCATCAACAACATGATCAGGATCCGTCTTTGATGAGGAAAATGGCGTACACGTTTTCGGTGTACGTGATGGGGGCGGCAGCGAGCAGTTCGCCCACCGCGGCGGGCGCGGCGGCGCGGCTGCCCGTAACCTGCAGTCGATCCAGCGAGCGGCCTTCGGCGTAGTCCTCACGGTCCGGTGCGCCGGGCGCGGTGGGCCAGGTGCCTGCCTGGACACCGTAGGCGAAGCTCGGTGCCACATCGGAAATGCTGTACAGCCCGGTGATCCGCGCGCCATAGGCATCGGCGAGCCCCTTGGCCGACGCACGCGTCTGTGCCGCCGCCTCCGCCTTGAGCTCGGCACGCAGGCGGGCTGCGCCGGAGTAGGTCGGCGTGGCGGTGCTCACCTGTACTTCGCGACTGGCTTTCATGCTGCCCAGGAAGGCCTGCAACGCAACGGCTGTCGGAAACGCCGCTTCCAGGTCACGGCTCACCGCCGTACCTTCGAACACGTCCCTGTCGTTGTCGTAACGCGTGGACGGCGCGATGCTGAGGTTGTCGGCGCGCACCGTATCGGCGATGGCACCATGCTGGGTAAACAGCTGCATCACCCGCTCGCTGTTGGCCTGCACGCGCTTCCGGGCGATGTCGGTCTGCATATCCACCGACTCCAGCGCGATCTTCACCACGAAGCGGTCCGGCAGTACGGTGCGGCTGGCGTTGCCCTTGACCAGCAGGTGCGGCTCGGAGGGCACGGTATTGGCCTGCGCCCCTGCATCCGGGGCCGCCATGGCCAGCGTCGACGACAGCAGCAGTGCGTGCAGCAGCTTCATGTGGTTGATCCTTGTCGGTGAGGGATGCAGCGAACGCCGTGGCCCTGGCCACGGCACGAAAACGTCACAGGCCCTTGGCGGCCTGGGCCACGGCGCGGAACAGCGCACGGCCCTTGTTCATGGTCTCGTCCCATTCCTTGCCCGGGTCGGAGTCATAGACAATGCCGGCGCCGGCCTGCACGTGCAGGCGACCGTCCTTGATCACCGCGGTGCGGATGGCGATGGCGGTGTCGGCATCGCCGTGCCAGCCGATGTAGCCGATGCTGCCGGCGTAGACATTGCGCTTGATCGGCTCCAGTTCGCGGATCACTTCCAGCGCGCGGATCTTCGGCGCGCCACTGACCGTGCCGGCCGGGAACGTGGCGCGCAGCACATCGGCGTAGCTCAGGCCCGGCTGCAGCTGCCCGGTCACTTCGCTGACGATGTGCATGACGTGGCTGTAGCGTTCGATCACGAACTGTTCGCCCACTTCCACCGTGCCGGCCTTGGAAACGCGGCCGGCGTCGTTGCGACCCAGGTCGATCAGCATGAGGTGCTCGGCACGTTCCTTCGGATCGGCCAGCAGTTCGGCTTCCAGCGCGTTGTCTTCTTCCACCGTGGCGCCGCGCGGGCGGGTACCGGCGATGGGGCGCACGGTGACCTCCCCGTCCTGCAGGCGCACCAGGATTTCCGGCGAGGAGCCGACCACCTGCACATCGCCGGTGTCGAGGAAGTACATGTACGGCGAGGGGTTCAGCGCGCGCAGCGCGCGGTACACATCCACCGGGCGCGCCTTGAACGGCACGCTCAGGCGCTGGCTGAGCACCACCTGGAAGATGTCGCCGGCGCGGATGTATTCCTTGGACTTGTCCACGGCGGCAATGAAGCCTTCGCGGGTGAAGCCGGACACGAAGTCGTTCTCGTCCAGCACGTCGCGGGTGATCGGCACCGGGTAGCCCGCGCCGGGGGCACGCAGCTTGGCAACCAGGCCGTCCAGCCGCGCCTGTGCCTCGTCCCACGCGCCGGGTTGGCCGGGGTCGGCGTGCACGATCAGGTACAGGCGGCCCTTGAGGTTGTCGAACACCGCCAGCTCTTCCGAATGCAGCAGCAGGATGTCCGGCGTGCCCAGTTCATCGCGGGCGCGCGGCGGGGCCAGGCGCGGTTCGATATAGCCGATGCACTCGAACCCGAACCAGCCCACCAGGCCGCCGGTGAAACCCGGCAGGCCGGCCAGCTTGGGCACCGAATGGGCACTGCGCAGCGCCTCCACTTCGGTGAACGGGTCCGCCACCTCACGGGTTTCCACCACCTGGCCGGCTTCGCTGACGGTCAGGGTATGGCCGTGGAAGGCGTACACGCGGCGGGCCGGCAGGCCGATGATGGAATAACGCCCGAAGCGTTCGCCGCCTTCGACCGATTCAAACAGATAGGTATGCGGGCCGTCGGCGAGCTTCAGATAGACCGAAAGCGGCGTGTCCAGGTCGGACAGCACTTCGCGGACGACGGGGATGCGGGTGTGGCCTTCAGCGGCCTGCTGCTGGAACTGCTCGAGCGTGATCAAGACGACTTTCCTTCCGGGAAACGGCGGTGGCGGGACGGACGACGGCAACAGGCCACCATCGCCACCAACGGCGAGCGGAAGAAAGGGTATGCGGGGTCGTCAGAATGGACACCCGGGGACTGTACCGCATTGGCGGCACCGGATGGAACCCGCCCGTGCCCGGTCCACACCCGGCCCTGCCGGCGATTCAGCCGCCAACAGGGCCGGAGGCGTCAGCCCATGCGGCGCGCGGCCTGCTGCTCCTGTTCGCGCTGTTCGGCACCCAGGTCGGCCACCAGCGCCGGGGCGGCGGCGGCGCGCTCCTGCTGGCGGTTGACCTCGGCCACCTGCTCGGTGCTCACGCTGAGCGGCTGCTGCCGCCCGGCCACCACGTCCACCTGCGCCAGGTGGCGGTGCACGGAGGTGAGGTCCTGGGTATCGACCGCGAACACGCGGGTGCGGTCCTCGCTCAGTACCACCCGCTCGATGCGCTCCAGGCCTTCCTGCGTGGCCTTGGCTGCCAGCGCACCGGCCAGCTGGTCGCTCTGCAGGTCGGGCACACGGTTGTGGGCGGCATCGATGCCGTGAACGCCGGACTGGGCCCCCTGGAACATGTGGTATTGCCTGTGGCCGGGATCGTTGATGCCAACCACCAGCGTGGAGGGCTCGGCGACGACGGCGGCGTGCTTCTCCGCCGGGTGCTGGATGCGTTCGTGCTGTTCCAGCAGCGCGCGGGCCTGCGCCTCCTGTTTGATGAGCTCGGCGTCCAGGCTGGGAATGACGGTTTCCTTCATCCCGTGGCGCTGCACGGCCTCACCAAACGCCGGGCCGATGTTCTCGACCAAGCGCTTGGTCTCGATGATGTTGCCGATGTTCTGCGGCGTCAGCGCCGTGGGTACGTAGGTGGCGGCGGCGCCGCGAAGACCCGCCACTGCCCCGCCGACCGAGGCAAACACCGCCGGCGCCTGTGCCGTGGTGTTCTTGATGTGGTGCGCCGCAAAGTCATAGCCCTGGTCGACATAAGCGCCGGCCGTGGCATACCCATTCTGCAGCTTACCGGCCACCCATTGGCCGTTACGGTCGATGCTGTCGGCGGTGCGCTGGCCAGCGGCGCGGGCCGCATCGGCGTCCTCCCGGGCATCGCGAGTTGCCGCGGTGGCGCGCGCCTGGCCGGCGGCGTGTACGGAATCGGCGCGGCTGTCGAGATCCTTGGCGACGTTGTCGAACCCCAGCTTGCCCGCGCCCCATGAGGCCACCGACAGAATTCCGGACTGCGCGTGCGATTCCACGCGATGTGCCGTGGACTCGATCATCCCGGTCAATTCGCGGCCCTGGGCATACACGGTGGTGGTGGCCTTGGCGCTCACCTGCAGCGTGGTCGAGCCCATGTCGACCACCTTGCCAACCACCATGCCCTGCACGCGGGCGACCTGCTCCACGGCGTCGCCGGTGCGGTCAAGGACATGGGCTGCCGTTGCCCCGCCCTTCTCCACCACTTCGCCCACTACCCGCCCGTTGTGCATGCCGTGCGCGGCCGCGTGCAGCACCTTGGACAACGGTCCGGCCAGCGCGGCTACCTGGCTGGGGGCGTCCGTACGCGCGCGATCCACCAGCCGCTCCTGCGCATCGCGGGTCTTGGGATCGAGCACCAACTCCATGCGCCCCGCCGCGACCGGAATATCGCGAAGGGCCTCGTAGCCCGGCTTGGTGGCCAGCTGTTCGATAAACTGCGCGGCTGCGGTCTGCGCACCGGGCGGCAGCATCTCGCGCATCTTCTCCGCCACCTTGGCCTGCATCAGCGGTTCGCGCATCAGCATGCTGGCTTCGTTGGCCAGCAGCCCATAGGCGTGTCGCTGCTGTTCGTTGAGGCGCTGCATCCCGTTCTGCACATCGTTGAGCACCTCACCGCTGGTCTGGTAGGTGTGTACGGTCAACTGCGGATTGAAGGTGGGCAGGCCGTTGTCTTTGGCATAGCGCGCCGGCGTAGCCGGGTGAAGGCCGGCGGCGTTGAAGGTAGTGGCACGGGCACCCGTGACGGCGGAGGCGGCGGAGGCCATGCCGCCGCCGAGGGAGTGGCCGGCGATTTCGAAACCGCCGCCTGTTTCCGCTTTCAAACGGGTTGCCAGGAGCATGGCGCGGTCGTAGTAATCACTACGCATCCCGATGCCCTGCTGCCCATTGTTGAGGAAATCTTCGCCGCCCGATTCGCGTCTCCCGTCCGGAGCAAGCGGATCAACGATCGGGCCAGTTGATCCCTTGTAGACAACCACGGGCTTTGCGTCCTCACCAAATACACGCTTGTCAGGAAGATATATTTCTGCCCGGAAACCAGACTGCGGTGGCTGAAGGAGATCCCGCAACTCTTCGTCAGACATGTTGATGCCAGCGGCACGCATGGCTTCAGGATCCGTACTTGCACGCTTCCAACCGACCGGCGGCTCACCGTCGTGATTCGCAGATTGATACACATCCGCAGCAAGACCAGACATCTCGCGCGCGTGATAGGTTTCCTGGAGACGATTCGCTTCGTTGTCATTGCCGCTTTCACGCAGCTGTTGGACAAGAAGGTTCTGTTCCTGGATGGCGCGGACACGCGCCTCGATATCGGGACCACTCATGGCAAGCTCCATTGCACAGTGAAGGAGCGCGATCCCCCCGAGCCGCGCTGCTTATCGAATAACAGAACAGTTTGCTAATGTCACCCCTTCAGGGGCTCAACATCAGGATGATCATGCGCATCAGTCTTCACAACGCGATGACAAAAGCCCTCTTAAGTGCGGCATGGCTCACACTTTTTCTCGTCAACGGGTGTGCGGCATCGTCTTCACATGGCGCCGGTGACTATTTCGACGGAAATGCGTTGCAATTGGCTATCGCGGCGGAGAACGGTGACGCGGCAGCCATTCGCCACTGGATCAAGGATGAAGGTGTCGATCCCGACAAAACCTTTGCCCGTCGCGACGGCATTCCTCTGATTGCATGGCCGCTGCGGGCGCAAAACCTCGATGGGTTGCGCGCGTTGCTGGAGAATGGCGCCGATCCCAATGCGCGGGAGTTCAAGGAGGTTGACGGGCGCAGGCTTGGCTTCAACAACGCCATGGTCTACGCAGCCAAGATGGAGGACCCACGATTTCTCGAGCTTCTGCTCAAACACGGCGGCGATCCCAATACCCGCAGCTCCGCAAGGGAGACATTGATGTATGTGGCGTTCCTGAGCGGAAATCAGTGGAAGAACGTGCAGCTTCTTGTGGAAAACGGCGCGAACGTCAATGAACCGAACCTTGGCTCTGCAGACACCATACTGAGCCTGTACACCAGCCGAGGCGGCTTCAACTACGTCTATTGGCTCTTGGAGCACGGCGCAGACCCGACAATCAAGACCAAAATACTTACCGGCTCGGGCGAGGCACCACCGATGCGGATGGTCGACGATATCTATTGGGAGGTCACCACGCCCGACCTGCTTCCATGGCAGAAAAAGAGCCAGCAGTGGCTGGTCGCACGAAACATCCCGCGTCCGCCGATGCCTGATCACATCCGCAAGAAGCGGGAGGCGTTCGGATTCCCCACGAAGGAAGAGGATATTCCGCTGCTCTGAGCAGCCGGGCAGGGCCCGGCTCTACGGCGGCGCGCCAACGGCTACTGCAGGAGCGCGCTGTCGAGTGGGAGGTGCATGCGCACGCGTGCTGCCACGCAGTCGATGCGGAAGCGGCGCGCGCGTACTGGTTCGCCATCCAGGTTGAGCGTCATCGGCTCGTCGGCTTCGATCTCCACCCACGGCGCGCGGGTGCGTTCGGCGACCTGCTCCAATGCGCCCTGCTTGCCGCCCCGGATCAGCGCCCCGAGCGTCGAGGCGACTTCGCCACTCAGCTCCGGGATCACGGTGATGTCGAGCAGGCCGTCATTGACCAGGGCATCGGGGCACAACACCTGGCCGCCACCGGCTTGTCGGCCATTGCCGATGCCGAGCGCGATGAAGCCCCCTTCCCAGTTGAAGTCCGGCGCGCGCAGTCGGGCCTGGATCGGATCGATCCGCCCCAGCCGGGAAATGCCGGTGACCAGGTAGGCCAACCCGCCCAGCACCTTCTTCAGGCCTTCGTCGGTTTCCACCGTCACTTCGGTACCGAAGCCACCACTGGCCACGTTTGCGCACCACCACAGCTCGCCATCGGCATCGATGCGCAGCAGGTCCACCGGGCGCGCCGCCTGCGCCTGGATCAGCTTCAGCGCCTGCAGCGGCTCGTCCGGAATGCGGGCGGCCGTGGCGAAGTCATTGGCGGTGCCCAGCGGCACCAGTCCCAGGGTAGGCAGCGCGTCGGCGCCCTCATCACGATGGGCCAGGGTTTCCGCCACTTCGCTCAGGGTGCCGTCGCCCCCGGCGGCAATGATGGTATCCACCCCATGCTCGATCGCCTCGGCCACGTAGCGCTCGGCGTCGCCGTCTTCCCAGGTGACGCGCGCTTCCAGGGTGACCCCCTCGTCACGCAGCGCGTGCACGGCCGTGCGCAGGTCGTCGTTGCCGGTGGACTTGCCGTTGAGGATCAGACGCCAGCGGGGACCACGCATGCTGCACTTCCACGGTAGGGGGAGGCGCAGGCTAGCAGTGCGATGTGTCAGGGGCGGTGAACGTCATCAAACGGTCACCGATCGCCCGGAGAATGGAAGGCCATAGCAGGGACGATGGATGGAGGCAGGATCAGCCTCCCGCTATTCCCAGGGCCGCATTCGCAGGAGTGCGGTCTTTTTTATCCCCGCGCAGACGCCGTATCGACCAACGGTCGATACCTACCGGTTTTGGGCGAACGCTTTCAGCGCATCGCCTTCCAACCGGTACACCGTCCACTCGCTCTGCGGCTTGGCGCCGGCGGCTTCGTAGAACTTGATGGCCGGCTCATTCCAGTCCAGCACCGACCACTCGAAGCGGCCGCAGCCTTCGGCCACGGCGATGCGGGCGATGTGCTTGAGCAGCGCCTTGCCGGCGCCGCTGCCGCGCTGGGCGGGGCTGACGTAGAGGTCTTCCAGGTAGATGCCGTTGCGGCCCAGCCAGGTGGAATAGTTGTAGAAGTACACCGCGTACCCGATGGCCTGGCCATCGGCTTCGCATACCAGCGCGCGCGCCTTGGCGTCGGCGCCGAACAGGCTGGCGACAATGCCGGCCTCGTCGGTCTGCACCGACGATTCGGCCTTCTCATAGATCGCCAGTTCGCGGATGAAGCGCAGGATCAGCGCGGCATCGGCAGCCGTGGCGTCGCGGATCTGCAGGCCGGCCGCGCCCATGCTCAGCCCCGCGCCTTGGCCACGTTGTGGCGCATCTGGTCGATCACGTCCTTGTAGCTGATCGGCGCGTTGAAGATCGCCGAACCGGCCACGAAGGCGTCGGCACCGGCGGCGGCAATCGCGCCGATGTTGTCGGCCTTGACCCCGCCGTCGATCTCCAGGCGCACGTCGCGGCCGCTGGCATCGATCTTCTGGCGGACCACGCGCAGCTTGTCCAGCGCCGAGGGAATGAAGGCCTGGCCACCGAAGCCCGGGTTGACCGACATCAGCAGCACCAGGTCCAGGTCATCCAGCACCCAGTCCAGGATGTCCACCGGGGTGCCCGGGTTGAGCACCAGGCCCGGCTTGCAGCCCAGCGAGCGGATCAGCTGGATGGTGCGGTGCACGTGGCGGCTGGCTTCGGGGTGGAAGCTGATATAGGTCGCGCCGGCCTCGGCGAAGTCCGGAATGATGCGGTCCACCGGCTCCACCATCAGGTGCACGTCGATGGGGGCGGTCACGCCGTGCTTGCGCAGGGCCTGGCAGACCATCGGGCCGATGGTCAGGTTGGGCACGTAATGGTTGTCCATCACATCGAAGTGCACCCAGTCGGCGCCGGCGGCGAGCACGTTGTCCACTTCCTCGCCGAGGCGGGCGAAGTTGGCGGACAGGATGGAGGGGGCGATGATGCAGTTGGACATGGCCGGTGCCTTGGGGACGTAGAGAGGGGGCCGCGCGCGCTCAGCGCTTGCGCAGGGTCTTGATGCGGTCGTAGGCGGCGTTGAGCTGGCGCGACTTGCGCTCGGCCTGTTGGCGCAGCTCCGGGGCGGCGCCCACGACCTTGTCGGGGTGGTACTGGGACATCAGCCGGCGGTAGGCCAGGTCGACCTCGGCGTCGGTGGCCTCGGAGGTCAGCCCCAGCTCCCGGTATGGGTTCTCCCTGTTCAGGCGGAACCAGTCGGCGTCGAAGGCATGCCCGAGCAGCAGGCCGATGACGGCCCCGAACAGCGGGTTGGGCCTGAAAAGCAGGGCGCCGGCGATGAATCCAAGCAGTTTTCCGTACCAGCGCATGGTCGTCGGGGCGGCCGGGGCAACGAAGGAACCTCATTTTACGTCACAGCGGGCCCAACCCGCTTTACACTAGGCCGCCCGCTGTCCCTGCGGGCCCTCCGGGTGCCCTGGACAGCTGTCTCGACGAAGCCCCAGGAGTGCCCGTGCCGACCACGTTGTTGCAATCCGATCTCCCCGGCCTGCCCTTGCGCCATCGCGGCAAGGTGCGTGATGTTTTCGACATTCCGCGCGAACGGCTGCCCGCCGGCACTCCGCCGGGGGACTACCTGCTGATGGTCGCTACCGACCGTCTGTCGGCCTTCGACGTGGTGCTTCCCGATCCGATCCCCGGCAAGGGTGAAATGCTCTGCCAGGTCTCGAACTTCTGGTTCGCCAAGACCGCGCACCTGATGCCCAACCACCTCACCGGCATCGACGTGGCCAGCGTGCTGCCCGACGGCGTGGACCCCGCGCTGTACGCCAAGCGCGCCGTGGTGACCCGCAAGCTCAAGCCGGTACCAGTGGAAGCCATCGCCCGCGGCTACCTCATCGGCAGCGGCTGGAAGGATTACCAGCGCACCGGCAAGGTCAGCGGCATTGAACTGCCCGACGGCCTGCGCCAGGCCGAGCAGCTGCCCGAGCCGATCTTCACCCCCTCGACCAAGGCCGCCGTGGGCGACCATGACGAGAACATCGATTTCGATGCGATGGTGAAGGCGGTTGGCGCGGACCTGGCCGAGCGCGTGCGCGATGCCACCCTGCGCATCTACAAGTTCGCCGCCGATTACGCGCGCGAGCACGGCATCATCCTGGCCGACACCAAGTTCGAGTTCGGTACCGATGCCGATGGTCGCCTGTACATCATGGACGAGATGCTGACGCCGGATTCCTCGCGCTACTGGCCAGCCGACGAGTACGAAGTGGGCACCAGCCCGCCAAGCTACGACAAGCAGTTCGTCCGCGATTACCTGGAGACGCTGGACTGGGGCAAGACCGCCCCGGGCCCGACCATCCCGGCGGACATCATCGAGCGCACCCGCGCCAAGTACGCCGAGGCGCTGCAGCGCCTGGCCGGGATCTCGGTGGACTGAAGCACGCGCATCGGAGCCGGCGGATGGCCGGCTCCGTCGCAGCGGGGTTTCCGGGAGTATCCTGTGCCCAATCCGGAGGCTCAATGTCCACGACGACCCAGCTTGTGCGGCCCATCGACCGCTATTTCGCCAGCTATTCCGACGACCACCGCAATACGCTGAACCAGCGCATCCATGTGGTGGCGGTGCCGGCGATCCTGTGGTCGGTCATTGCCCTGCTGTGGTGCCTGCCGCCGCTGATCACCTGGTTCCAGTACGGGGTCTGGGCGGGCCTGGCGATGTTCACTGCGTGGTGCTTCTACAACCGGCTGTCGCGCCGGTTGGGCCTGGGCATGCTCGCCTTCTTCTTTGTGTGCGGCTGCACCTGCCGGTTGCTGGAAGCCGAAATCGGGCTGGCCAACCTGGCCTGGCTGGGGCTGGGCGTGTTCGTGGTGGCCTGGATCGCGCAGTTCATCGGCCACAAGTTCGAGGGGCGCAAGCCCAGCTTCCTGACTGACCTGACCTATCTGTTGATCGGGCCCGCCTGGGTGATGGCCAAGGCGTACCGGAAGTTTGACCTGGCCTATTGACCGGCCCAACCTGAACGAAATGGATGCTCACCCCTGCTCCACGGCAGCGGGTCCAGCATGGCCGTGGGCGAGATCCGGGGAGCGCGTTTCGTTCAGCTGCGAGGTAGCCGACGGGTGGGCGCAGGCCCTGCCGTTGCTGGGCTGAACGGCGGCGAGATCACTCGGATCGCAAAGTGCCGGCAACGTTTCCATACGGCGTTGAACAACCCCGGATGGACGCCGACACTGGCAGAAAAAAGATGAATCACGCACGTTGCATGCAGTTGGTGGCGTAATCGGGTATATCGGCGACAAATCCCTGCCTGTTAGACTGAAAGGCCTGCTCGTGAATCCCGCATTCCCTGCATGAATCCCAGCCTTCTCCTGCTGCTCGCCCTGCCCTTCCTGCTGGCGGTGGCGGTCATTGTGTTCCGCCACAGTTCCCGTGCCACCGCCGCCTGGCTGGCCGCGGCCGCGCCCGTGGGCGGTCTGGCGCTGCTCGCGACGATGACCCCCGCGATCCTCGAGGGTGGGGTCGTGCGCAGTTTCGGGGAGTGGCTGCCGCAGATCGGGCTGGCGTTCTCGGTGCGGCTGGATGGGCTTGCCTGGATGTTCGCCGGCATGGTGCTGGCCATCGGCGCGCTGGTGGTGATGTATGCGCACTACTACCTGAGCGCGAAGGACAACGCCCACCGCTTCTACTGCTACCTGCTGCTGTTCATGGGCGCCATGCTGGGCATGGTGCTGTCGGGCAACCTGTTGCTGCTGATGGTGTTCTGGGAAATGACCAGCATCAGCTCGTTCCTGCTGATCGGCTTCTGGTCGCACCGCCAGGACGCCCGCGAGGGCGCGCGGATGGCGCTGGTGGTCACCGGCGGCGGCGGCCTGGCCCTGCTCGGCGGCGTGCTGCTGATCGGCCGCATCGTCGGCAGCTTCGAGCTGGATGCGGTGCTGGCCGCCGGCGATGTGATCCGTGCCAGCCCGCTGTACCCGTGGGCCCTGTTCCTGGTGCTGGCCGGCATCTTCACCAAGAGCGCGCAGTTCCCGTTCCATTTCTGGCTGCCGCATGCCATGGCCGCGCCGACCCCGGTGTCGGCCTACCTGCATTCGGCCACCATGGTGAAGGCCGGCGTGTTCCTGCTGGCGCGGCTGCACCCGGCGCTGGCCGGTACCGACCTGTTCTTCTATACGGTCAGCGGCATCGGTGCGCTGACCCTGCTGATCG
Organism: Stenotrophomonas sp. PS02300; assembly: GCF_029959395.1. Lineage (NCBI taxonomy): Bacteria > Pseudomonadati > Pseudomonadota > Gammaproteobacteria > Lysobacterales > Lysobacteraceae > Stenotrophomonas > Stenotrophomonas sp. PS02300. Next base: position 106,303 of record NZ_JASCOP010000001.1, on the reverse strand, counting down.
GCGCCTGGAACGCGATCTTCCAGCACGACCTGAAAGGCCTGCTGGCCTATTCGACGATCTCGCACCTGGGCCTGATCACCCTGCTGTTCGGGCTGTCCACACCGATGGCGGTGGTGGCCGGCGTGTTCCACATCCTCAACCACGCCACCTTCAAGGCCTCGTTGTTCATGGCCGCCGGCATCATCGACCATGAAACCGGCACCCGCGACATGCGCAAGCTCGGCGGCCTGCGCCGGTTGATGCCCTTCACCAGCGCGCTGGCGATCATCGCCTCGCTGGCCATGGCCGGCATTCCGCTGCTCAACGGCTTCCTGTCCAAGGAAATGCTGTTCGCCGAGGCGGTCACCGCGCAGGGCCCGGAGCCGATGCGCATCGCCGTGTCGATCGCCGCGCTGCTGGCCGGCGTGCTGGGCGTGGCCTACAGCCTGCGCTTCGTGCACGACACCTTCTTCGGCAAAGGCCCGCACGACCTGGACCGTGTGCCGCATGAGCCGCCGCGCTTCATGAAGGTGCCGGTGGAGATCCTGGTGGTGCTGTGCGTGGCCGTGGGCGTGGCCCCGGCGATCACCGTGGCGCCGGTGCTGCATGCGGCGGCCTCCTCGATCCTGGGTCCGGCCATGCCGGCCTACAGCCTGTCGATCTGGCATGGCGTCAACATGCCGCTGATGATGAGCATCGCCGCCACTATTGGCGGCATCGCGCTGTACTTCGGGCTGCGCAGACTGATCAACCTGCATGCGGTGATCACCCGCAGCACCGGGCGCAACCTGTTCCACAAACAGCTGGACCTGGTGTTCGGCTTCGCCCACCGGCTCACCCAGGGGCTGGCCAACGGCAGCCTGCAGCGCATGCTGATGGCGCTGGTGGTGGTGGCGATCATCGTCGCTGCCGCCCCGTTCGTGGCCAACCCGGTTTCGCCCAACTGGCCTGCGCCGCAGCCCATCCCGCTGCTTGGCTGGGCGTTGTGGGCGGTGATGATGGCCTGCGCGCTGGGCGCGCTGTTCGTATACCGGCAGCGCCTGCTGGCGGTGCTGGTGGCCGGTGGCGTGGGCCTGATGGTATCGCTGACCTTCGTGTTCCTGTCCGCGCCGGACCTGGCATTGACCCAGCTGCTGGTGGAGATGGTGACGCTGGTGCTGATGCTGCTGGGCATGAACTACCTGCCGGCGCAGTCGCCGCCGGAGAAGTCGCGCTGGCGCAAGCGCCGCGACGCGCTGATCGCGGTGATCGGTGGCGGCGGCCTGGCCGCCATGGCCTACAGCGCGATGACCCTACCGCCCAACACCATGGCCGGCGAACTGCTCGCGCGCGCACTGCCCGAAGCCTACGGCGAGAACGTGGTCAACGTGATCCTGGTGGACTTCCGTGGCTTCGATACCTTCGGTGAGATCACCGTGTTCGGCATCGCCGCGCTGGTGGTGCACGCCATGCTGCGGCGTTCGCGGATGGCGCCGGAGCAGATCATGCCGGGCCCGCCGATCAAGCTGCCGGTACCGGCCGACCTGGCCCAGGTGATGTTCCCGCTGACGCTGACCGTCTCGATCTTCCTGTTCCTGCGCGGCCACAACGCACCCGGCGGCGGCTTCATCGCCGGCCTGGTGCTGGCGGTGCCGCTGCTGATCCAGTACGTCATCCAGGGCACCACCTCGGTGGAATCGCGCTTCGGCTTCGATTACATCCGCTGCATCGGCGCGGGCCTGCTCATCGCCATCGTCAGCGGCTGCGCGTCGATGTTGTTCGGCGTGCCCTTCCTCACCAGCGGGCACCTGGACCTGGAGCTGCCGCTGATCGGCACGGTGCCGCTGGCCAGCGCGGTGGGCTTCGATACCGGCGTGTACCTGGTGGTGTTCGGCGGGGCAATGCTGATCCTGTCGATGATGGGCACGGTGAAGCCGTCGCGCACCCGCAACTCGCGCAAGGGCGAGATCGATCCCAACAACCGTTCGGCACGCACCGGGGAGACCCACTGATGGAACTGGCCCTGGCAAGCGCGATCGGCGTACTCAGTGCGATCGGCATCTACCTGCTGCTGCGCGCGCGCAGCTTCGACGTCATCCTCGGCATGACCTTCCTGTCCTACGCAACCAACCTGCTGATCTTCTCCGGCGGCCGCCTGGTCACCGGCAAGGCCCCCGTGCTGAAGGAAGGCGTGGACAGCACGCTGGGCAACTACACCGATCCGCTGCCGCAGGCCCTGGTGCTGACCGCGATCGTCATCGCCTTTGCGATGACCGCCGTGAGCATCGTGCTGGCCATGCGCAGCCGCAGCGACAACCACAGCGACCACGTCGACGCGCACGAGGACGAGGCCGCGGAGCTGGCCGATACCGCGCCCGGCCGGGAGGGTGGCCCGTGAACCATGCGGTGATCCTGCCCATCCTGATTCCGCTGTTCGGTGCGGCCTGTTCGCTGTTCGTCGAGCATCGTCGCTACGGGCCGAAGGTGCAGCGCACCGTCGCCTGGACCACGCTTACCGCGTTGGCGGCGGCGGTGGCCCTGCTGTTCGCACAGACCGCCGATGGGACCATCGCGGTGTACCTGCTGGGCGACTGGCCCTCGCGGCTGGGCATCGCGCTGGTGGCCGACCGCCTGTCCAGCTGGATGCTGCTGACCACGCTGCTGCTGGCCATTCCGTGCCTGCTGCACGCCTGCTCGGGCTGGGACCGGCGCGCGCCGCACTTCCATGCGCTGTTCCAGTTCCAGCTGGTAGGCCTCAACGGCGCCTTCCTCACCGGCGACATCTTCAACCTGTTCGTGTTCTTCGAGGTGATGCTGATCGCCTCCTACGGCCTGCTGCTCAGCGGCGGACGCGGGCTGCGCATGCGCATCGGCCTGCATTACGTGGTGTTCAACGTCACCGCCTCCACGTTGTTCCTGATCGCATTGGGGCTGCTGTACGCCTCGCTGGGCTCGCTCAACATGGCCGAGCTGTCCCAGCGCATCGCCGAGGTGCCGCCCACGCATCTGACCCTGGTGAAGGCCACGCTGGGCCTGCTGCTGCTGGTGTTCTGCAGCAAGGCCGCGCTGATGCCGCTGTACCTGTGGCTGCCGGAAGCCTACGCGCGCGCCCCGGCGGCGGTGGCGGCGCTGTTTGCGATCATGACCAAGGTCGGGCTGTACGCGGTGCTGCGGGTGAGCTCGCTGTGGTTCGGCGAAGATGCCGGCGCCATGGCCGGCTACGGCAGCCAGTGGCTGTTCTGGGCCGGCGTGGCCACCTTGCTGCTGGGCGGCCTGGGCGTGCTCGCCGCCGCGCGCCTGCGCGTGTTGATCTCCTACCTGGTGGTGGTCTCGGCCGCTACGCTGTTCATCGCCTTCTCGATCCGCACCCCGCAGGTGCTGTCGGCGGGCCTGTATTACCTGCCGCACAGTACGTTCGTGGCGGCGGCGTTGTTCCTGATCGCCGACCTGATCCGCCGCCGCCGTGGTGGCGCCAGTGACCGCAAGGAAATCATCGCGCCGATGCCGGGCAAGGAAACGCCTGCGGTGCTGTTCCTGATCGCCGCGGTGTCGGTGGCCGGACTGCCGCCGCTGTCCGGCTTCCTGGCCAAGGCCGCGCTGCTGGCCGGCATGCCGGCGGCGTACACCGGCGTGGTCTGGACGGCGGTGCTGGGCAGCAGCCTGATGGTGATCGTCGGCATCACCCGCGGCGGCATCCGCCTGTTCTGGCGGGTGCCGGTGCTGGAGGAAGGCGTGCCACCGCCGCGCAAGGCGCCTACCCGCACCGTGGAACTGTTCGCCGCCGCGCTGCTGCTCTGCTATGGCATCGGCATGAGCCTGTTCGCCAACCCGTTGATGCAGTACACCGACGCCATGGCCACGCAGCTGCTCACCCCGCAGGACTACGTGGGTGAGCTGCGCGCGACCACGCCGGAGATCCGCCAGCCATGAGCCGCCGCCCGTTCCTTCGCCGCCTGTTCCCCTCGACCTCGCTGAGCGTGATGGTCACCGGGTTCTGGGTGCTGATGTCCGACAGTTTCACCCTCGGCCAGATCCTGCTCGGCATGCTGCTGGGCGTGGTGGTGCCGCTGTTCGCCGCGCGGCTGGACCGCGAGTTCGCGCGCATTGGTTCGCTGCGGCCGCTGCCCAAGCTGATCTGCGTGACGCTGTGGGACATCCTGGTCTCCAACATCCGCGTGGCGGTGCAGGTGCTCGGCCCGGAACGCCGCATCCACCCCGGCTTCATCTGGCTGCCGCTGGATATCGCCAACATCCACGGCATCGCCGCGCTCACCAGCATGATCACCCTGACCCCGGGCACGGTCTCGGCCGCGCTGTCCGACGACCGTCGCCATCTTCTGGTGCACGTGCTGCACCTGGACGATCCGGACGAGCTGATCCGACAGATCAAGAGCCGTTACGAAGCCCCGCTGATGGAGATTTTCCCATGACCGGTTTCACCTTCATCCAGACCACCATGGCGGTGTGCATGCACGTGGTCGGGCTGGCCATGCTGCTGGCCACCTGGCGCCTGCTGCGCGGGCCGACCGTGCCCGACCGGATCCTGGCGCTGGACACGCTGTCGGTGACGGCCATCGCCGAGCTGATGCTGTTCGGCATGTACCTCAATTCGGCGGTGTACTTCGAAGCCGCGCTGGTGATCGCGATGCTGGGCTTCGGCAGCACCGTGGTGCTGAGCAAGTTCGTGCTGCGCCGGGACATCGTCGAATGATCACCTTCATCCAGGTCGCGCTGTCGCTGCTGCTGCTGTTTGGCTGCTTCTTCATCCTGGTCGGCGCGCTGGGGCTGGTGAAGCTGTCCACGTTCTTCAAGCGCCTGCATGCACCGACCAAGGCCAGCACGCTGGGCGTGGGCTGCGTGCTGGCCGGCTCGGTGCTGTACCACATCTTCCTGGGCGAAGACCCGCAGCCGCGCGAGCTGCTGATCACCGTATTCCTGTTCATTACCGCACCGATCAGCGCGCACATGATGGCCAAGGCGGCGCTGTCGCTGATGATGGAGAAGCGGCCGAGCCTGCCGGGGCATGAGACGGCGAAGGAAGAGCAGTTGCCGCCACCGCGCCCCCAGACCGATGAGCGCCATTCCGACGAACGCGTCGCCACGCGCCCGGATCCCACCGCGCCCCCGGAACAAACGCTCTAATAATTGGCGAAACCGCATGTAGAGCCACGCCCTGCGTGGCTTCACGGTGCCAATCGAAGCGCAGCCACGCAGGGCGTGGCTCTACGAGATCAAGGCAAGCTCCAGCGCGATCCACGCCAGGAACGCCACCAGCAGGATCCCGCCCTCACGCCGGCTGATGGTCAGGTCGCCCTTGAGCATCGGGTACAGCACCAGCACGAAGGCGATCGCCGCCGGCAGTTCCAGCTTCACGAACGACTCGGGCAGCGCCAGCGGGCGCAGCGCGGCCATGCCGCCGACCACGACCAGCAGGTTGAACAGGCTCGAACCAATCACGTGGCCCAGCACCATGTCGCCCTGGCCACGGCGCGCCGCCACGATCGCGGCGGCCACTTCCGGCAGCGCCGTACCGATGGCCACCGGCAGCAGGCCCACCAGCAAGGGCGACCAGCCCAGGCTGGCCCCCATCACCGGCGCGGCCCCCACCACCCAGCGCGCGCCGTAGTACAGGCACACGGCGGCGAACACCACCCGCAGCACATTGAGGAACAGCCCGGTGCGGGTCATCGCATAACCGGCAATCGCCTCGCGTACCGGCTCGGATTCGCGTCGCGCCTGGCGCAGCACGAAGGCAAGCAGCGCCACGAAGCCCAGCAGCAGTACGCCGCCTTCCCAGCGCGCGATCACCCCATCAAGGCCGAATACGATCAGGGCCAGGCTGGCCACCGCCAGCAGCACCAGCATGGGCGAGAGCAGGCGTGCCCGCACCAGCAGCGGCGCGGCGAGCGCGGCCAGCGCCAGGGTCAACCCCACATTGACGATGTTGCTGCCCACCGCGTTGCCCAGCGCCAGCTCCTCGGCGCCGACCACGAACGCACGGGCGTTGACCACCAGTTCGGGCAGGGACGTACCGAAGGTCACCAGCAGCAACCCGGCCACGAACGGAGAGGCACCGAAGCGCTGGGCCAGCCCGGAGGCGGCCTTGACGATGGAGTCGCCCCCGAGTGCAAGCAGCAGCAGGCCCAACAGGAACCAGGCAGTGGCAGCGATCATCGGTGGATCCCCAGGTGGCGTGGCCCGATTCTAGGGCCAGTTCAGGCCCGGCGCACAGGCGGTGCGCACGGGGCCGGGTCACCCGGCCCCGTGCCGTGGCTCAGGAACAGCCTTCCACGTAATCGACCTGCGGGGTCTTGCCGACCCGCCAGGCGGTGACGGTACCGTCGCCGTTGATCTCGAAGTTGACGATCGCCGCACCCTCGGCGGCCGGACGCACGCGCAGGTTGTGGCCCTTCTCGTCGTACTTGTGCGGGGTCAGGTCGCCACGATCGGGGTACAGCGTCTGCAGCTGGCCCAGTGACATGCCGACCTTGCCGCCACCCGGCGCCACGATGCGGTCGTTGCGGACGTCGTAACGCACCAGCCGCTTGCCCTCGATCATCAGGATCACGTCATCGGCCTGGCTGCCCTGCGGGCGCAGTGCGTGGCAATAGTCATCGGGGACTTCGCCCTGCAGGGGCTCTTTCCAGGCGGTGCGGACCTCATCGAGGGTCGCGCCCAAGGTCAACGGGCCGTACCCATCCAGGCGTGCAGGACCCTGCGTGGCAGGATCGGCCGCGGGTGCTGCAGGTACCGCCGCGTCCGCAGCCGGTTCCACCACCGCAGCCTCGGCATCGGCCGACGGGGGCTCTGGGTGGCGGTCGCAGCCCGCCAATGCGATTGCGATACCGAATGCCAACACGCTCGCCAGCTGCTTCATATGCACGCCCTCCTGTCAGTGGCTCGCAGGCTAGCGTGGGGGACGTGCAGCGCGTGCATACATAGCGTGCTTGTCATCACAGTTACACCTGTGGCGTTCAGGCTCGGCCTGCACCGCTTCGACCCCACGCCCATGCAACCGCGCAAGACCGACCTCGCCCGTGACGCCCTGCAGGCCCACCGCGCGCCCCTGGACATGCGCCAGCGGCGCCTGCTGATCCTGTGCGATGGCCAGCGCGACCTGTCCCAGCTTGCCGCGATGATCGGCCCGGAAGCGTCGGCCATGGTGATCCAGCTGATCCAGAGCGGCTATCTGGTGTCCACTGCGCCGCCCGAACCGGTGCCAGCGGCCGAGCCCGTTGCGGCAACTGCTGCCGGCCCGGCGCCGGGAAGTGCCGCTCCCGTCACCGAACGCCGGCGTTCGCTGGTGGCCGCACGCATCTACCTGCTCGGCATTCTCGAACTTCAACGGCACCCGCAGGCCGCCGCGCTGCTGTACGCCCTGCAGCAGGCGCGCAGCGACGAGCAGGTGGTGGCCGCGCTGCGCAGTGCCCTGGACGCGCTGCCCGGTCTGACCTCAGCCGGCTACTGCGAGCGCGTCCGCCAGCGCCTCTTCGAAGTGCTGCCGGAGACGCATCTGGCACAGCTGGAGCAGGCCGGCGCGGACGCCGGCTGATGGCCGCGGCCCGTGTGTGATTACGCCTGGAAGTTCTTCTTCAGGCCTTGCCAGCAGTGCTGGTAGCCGCGCTGGCGGTGCGCCGCGTCCATCGCCTGTGCGGTGGGGCGAATCACGCCACGCGTTTCGAACATGAAGGCCATGGTGTCCTTGATCACGTCCGGCCGGCTCAGGTCGGCAGCGGACGCTTTCTCGAACGTGGCAGCATCCGGCCCGTGGCCGCTCATGCTGTTGTGCAGGGACGCGCCACCGGGCACGAAACCTTCGGCCTTGGCGTCATAGGCGCCGTGGATCAGCCCCATGAACTCGCTGGCGATGTTGCGGTGGAACCACGGCGGCCGGAAGGTGTCCTGGGCCACCAGCCAGCGCGGCGGGAAGATTGCGAAATCCATGTTGCTGGTGCCCGGGGTGTCGCTGGGCGAATGCAGCACCAGGAAGATCGACGGATCCGGGTGGTCGTGGCTGATCGAGCCGATGGTGTTGAAGCGGCGCAGGTCATAGCGGTACGGCGCATAGTTGCCGTGCCAGGCCACCACGTCCAGCGGTGAGTGATCGATGTCCGCACGCCACAGCTGGCCCTGGAATTTGGCGATCAACTCGAAGGCGCCGTCGACGTCCTCGTAAGCCGCATGCGGCGTTTCGAAATCGCGCGGGTTGGCCAGGCCGTTGGATCCGATCGGGCCCAGGTCCGGCAATCTGAGCAGCGCACCGAAGTTTTCGCAGATGTAGCCGCGCGCCTGCCCATCGGGCAGTTCAACGCGGAAGCGCACGCCACGCGGGATCACCGCGATCTGCTGCGGTTCGATCTCGATCACGCCCAGCTCGGTCAGCAGGCGCAGCCGGCCCAGCTCCGGCACGATCAGCAGTTCGCCATCGGCGTCGTAGAAGTAACGCCCCTGCATGTCCGCCGTGGCGGCGTACAGGTGGATGCCGACGCCGCCGTGCGCGTCGGGCGAACCATTGCCACCCATGGTGTACAGGCCGTCGACGAAATCGGTCGGCGTGGTGGGCAACGGCAGCGGATCCCAACGCAGCTGGTTGGGCGACACCGCCCCCTGCGCGAAATCGCTGTGCAGGCGCGGCTGCGCATAGGGCTGGAATTCCCCATGCGTCACCGCCGGACGGATACGGTACAGCCAGCTGCGCCGGTTGCTGCCGCGCGGCGCGGTGAACGCCGTGCCCGACAGCTGTTCGGCGTACAGGCCATGCGCCACCCGTTGCGGCGAGTTGCGGCCCACCGGCAGCGCGCCGGGCACGGCTTCACTGGCCAATTCGTTGCCGAAACCGGTCTGGTAGCCGCGCGATTCGAGGGAGGTGGGCATGGTCGGGGGTCCGTTTTTGTGGATTACAGCACGCCGCGCTTGATCTGGTCGCGCTCGATGCTTTCAAACAGCGCGGTGAAGTTGCCTTCGCCAAACCCTTCATTGCCCTTGCGCTGGATGATCTCGAAGAAGATCGGGCCGATGCAGTTGGTGGTGAAGATCTGCAGCAGCTTGCGCTGCTTTGTCTCCGGATCTGCATCGATCAGGATCTTGTTCTTCGCCAGGCGCGCCACGTCTTCACCATGGCCGGGCACGCGCATGTCGATCACGTCGAAGTAGGTGTCCGGTGTATCCAGGAACTCCACGCCCTGCGCACGCATCGCCTCCACGGTGTCGTAGATGTTCTCGGTGAAGCAGGCGATGTGCTGGATGCCCTCGCCCTTGTAGGCGTCCAGGTATTCGTTGATCTGGCTTTTCGGGTCGGACGATTCATTGAGCGGAATGCGCACGATGCCGTCCGGTGCGGTCATCGCCTTGGACACCAGGCCGGTCTTGAGGCCCTTGATGTCGAAGTAGCGGATTTCGCGGAAGTTGAACAGGCGCTCGTAGTAGTCCGACCACTGCTGCATGTTGCCGAAGTACAGGTTGTGGGTCAGGTGGTCGATGAAGGTCAGGCCGAACCCGACCGGGTTCTGGTCCACGCCTTCGATCGGTGCGTAGTCGGTATCGAACATGCTGCCAGCGGCGCCATAACGGTCCACCAGGTACAGCATGCAGTCGCCGATGCCCTTGATGATCGGGGCCGGCACGGCCTTGGTTTCCGGCTTGAAGTCGATCGCTTCGGCACCGTTGCCGAGCGCCATCTGGAACACCTCATCGCCCGGCTTCTGGAAGCGGATGGCGAAACCACACGCACACGGGCCGTGCTTCTCCGCGAAGTCCGACGCGAACGAATCGGGTTCTTCGTTGACCAGGAAGTTCACCCCGCCCTGGCGGTACACGGTGATGGCGCGCTGCTTGTGGCGCAGCACCGCGGTGAAGCCCATCTTGCGGAAATAGTCGTGGAGTTCGGCGCCACGTCCGGCCGGCGCGGCGAATTCAACGAATTCGAACCCGTCGATGCCCATCGGGTTCTCGAAGGTGGTGACCTGCATGCCCGGGTTGGGGGCGTGCGACGCGGTTGCGGGCTGGCTGCTCATGACGTGGCTCCAAAGCGGCCCATCCCCGGAAAAAAACCAGGTGCGGGCGGAAGGCAGACCCGCGAGAATGCGGAGTCCGGAAAGAAGGTTATAGTTTCACATGAAACCACCATCAAGGTGCACCGCAGCATGAGCCCACCCGATCCCAGCAGCCAGACCATCCGCGCCACGCATGCCCTGCTCGACCTGGAGCAGTTCCTGCCGTACCGGCTGAGCGTTTTGTCCAACCGGGTCAGCGGCAACATCGCCAAGCTGTATGGGGACCGTTATGGTCTGGCGATTCCCGAATGGCGGGTGATCACCATCCTGGCGCTGTACCCGGGCTCATCGGCGAGCGAGGTCTCCGACCGCACCGCGATGGACAAGGTGGCGGTCAGCCGGGCCGTGGCCAGACTGCTCGAACGCGGCTTCATCAAGCGTGAAACCCACGGCGATGACCGCCGGCGCTCGGTGCTGGCGCTGTCGGCGGCCGGGTTCGAGGTCTACGAGACCATCGCCCCGCTGGTGATCGAGATCACCCGCAAGCTGATGTCGGTGCTCAGCGAGGAGGAGGAGCAGATGCTGGAGAAGCTGATCCTGCGCCTGGCCGGCGAAGGCCTGCAGCGGATGGACCAGGGCTGATCGGAGCCAGTACCGGCCAACGGCGGGCCAAAAGCCGGTAGGTAACGACCGTTGGTCGTTACGCCTCAGCTGAGGTGTTTCCGCCGCGCATGCACCCAAGGCGCGGCCAACGCGCCGATGGCGCCGGCGGCCAGGCCCAGTGATGCCGCCACCGCGGCCGCTTCCAGCGCACCCGGCAGGGCCAGCGCGGCGATCACCAGCAGCGCGGCCGGCAGCGCGATGAAGGTGGCCAGGAAGTAGCGCCAGCGCGGCGCCCAGGTGCCCACCTGGAGCAGGCTGACCGGCATCCAGGTTTCGCCCGAGGCGTCTTCGGCGATCTTGGCGGCCACCTTGGGCAGGTCCACTTCGACCGGGCCCTTGCCGGTGCGGGCGGTGGCCAGCGCGCGCGCCACCTCGTCGATTGACGGATACGAGGTCGGCCACGTCACGGGCGCAGTGACCCCATAGGCCGTCAGCACCGGCACGCTCAGCCACGGCGCCAGCAGCGGCCGCAGCTTGCGCCGGTCCAGCACGCACCAGACCTGGGCCACGCCGTTGGCCACCACGCTGTACAGCGCCAGCTGGCCCGGCTCCGGGTACGGCAGCACGTGCACCCGCGCGGCCATGCTGGTGTAGCCCATGTCGCGCAGGAAGCCGGGCCGGGTGCGGCCCTCGTGCGCCCAGGCCAGGCCCAGCGGCGCAACCAGGTAGGCCTCCGCCGGGTCCTTCACGCCTGCCGTGGCGCGGTCATCGCTGGCCAGGAAGAACGCCAGCGACTTCGGCTCGGCCACATCGGCCTGGTCCCAACGGCCGCTGTCGCCCAGCACGTGCTTGAGCGGCAGCCGCGCAGGCGCGGTTTCGGCCTTGGTGGCGTTGTGCAGGTAGGGCAGCACCGAGAGCACGAAGCCCTGCAGATCCACCCCGCGCGTGCCGGTGCCCTGCCATTCGCTGGGCAGCAGGCCCACCAGTGCCGGGTTGCGGGCCAGCTGGTCGAGTTGGGCCTTCTGTTCGACCAGCTTCTGCACCGCCGCCTTGAGCAGCACGTTGTCGGGCACCGACACCTGCGGCAGGCGATAGAGCGTGGCCCCGGGTGCCGGGGTGTCCGCTTCGCTCCCTGCGTCGTGCGCCGAATGGTCGTCCAGCAGGACATCCGCGGGGGGCAGGCTCACGCCGACGGCGGCGTCCAGGGAGATATCCGATGTGCTGTCGCTGGCGCCGGGCTGCATGCGTTCAATCCATGAGGTCCTTGGACATAGCGGCAGCGAAACGGGCATCTGTAGGGAGGACAAAAAAATGCCGCGATGATCGCGGCATTTTCTGTTCCGGTCAGGGCGCCTTCGGCGGCGCCCATTCCTTCATGAAGGCAAAGAAGCGTTCGCGGTTGTAGCCTTTGGGCTGGCCCTTGTCGGCCTCCAGCTCGCCGGTGAACTGCGAATGCAGCAGCGTGCCCTGCGCATCCAGCACGAACAGGTGCGGGTAGCCCTTGATCTGCGGGAACTGCGACAGGAAGGCGGCGTTTTCGTTGTCTTCGCTGTAGTTGACCTTCATCCAGACGTAGTTGGCATCGCGGAAGCTGCGGATCTCCGCATCGCCCTCGATGAACGCGTCCAGCAGGTGGCACCACGAGCACCACTCCCCACCCACGTCCAGCACGATCCGCTTGCCACCGCGCTGGGCCTCGACCTTGGCGGTGGCCAGGTCGGCGACCGGGTCGCGGGCCGGATCGAACTGCGCGTTGAGCCCGGCGACCGCGGCGACATCCGCCGCGGCCGGGGTGTTGCCCGAGGCCACCGGTTGGCCGGGATCGGCCACCGGTGGCTTCTGTTCGGTGGTGTCCAGCGGATGCGCAGGTGCGGCAGTGGGCGCCGATGGCGAACAGGCGGCCAGCAGGCCGGCCAGGAGCATCGGGGACCATCGCGTTTTCATGCGCATCGCAGACCTCACTTGACGCCGTGCATCAGCTTGTTGATCAGCGGGGCGATCAGGAACAGCAGCACGCCCGAGCCCATCAACGCCCAGAAGCCGAAGGTGTAACCGGTCAGCGCCGATTCGACGGTCATGCCGCTTTCGCCGCTGACGATGCCGGCGAAGATGCCCGACAGGTTGTTGCCGATGCCGGTGGAAAGGAACCAGCCGCCCATGCCGAAGCCGACCAGGCGCACCGGGGCCAGCTTGGTCACCATCGACAGGCCGATCGGCGACAGGCACAGCTCACCGACGGACTGGATCACGTAGACCATGAACAGCGTCCAGAACGGGATCTTGCCGTCCACCACCATGCTCGACAGCGCCAGCATCAGCAGCGCGAACGCGGCGCCGTTGAACAGCAGGCCCAGGCCGAACTTGCGCGGAATGGACGGGTTGGCACGGCCCAGCTTGATCCAGATCCAGGCAATGATCGGCGCCAGCGCGATGATGGCCACCGAGTTCACCGACTGGAACCACGCGGTCGGGAAGGTCCAGTTGCCCAGCTTGCGGTTGACGATCTCATCGGCCAGGAAGGTGAAGGAGCTGCCGGCCTGTTCGAAGAACATCCAGAACATCACGTTGAAGGTGAAGATGATCAGCATGGCGATCACGCGGTCGCGCTGGACCTTGCCTTCGCGGATGCCTTCGACCAGCAGCAGCACGCCCAGCGCAATGAACATCACGCCCAGGATCCAGGCCAGCGCGGTCGCGCCGGTGGACAGCAGGAAGTAGGCCACCGGAATGGCCACCAGCGAGCCAACGAACACCATCACCACGCGGCCGAGGCCTTCACCACCCACCGGCGGTGCACCGATGCCCTTCAGGCCGGCGCGACCGATGTAGAACCACACCAGGCTCAGCAGCATGCCGACGCCCGAGGCGATGAACACCATCTTGTAGGCCGGCATGGCTTCGGTACCGAAGACCTTTTCGGCCAGGTACTGGGTGAACACCGGGGCGATCATCGCGCCGATGTTGATGCCCATGTAGAAGATGGTGAAGCCCGAATCGCGGCGCTCATCCTTCAGGCCGTACAGCTTGCCGACCATGGTGGAGATGTTCGGCTTGAACAGGCCGTTGCCGATGATGATCGTGGCCAGGCCGAACTCGAACACTTCCTTGTTCGGCATGGCGACCATGAACAGGCCGGCGGCCATGATCACCGCGCCGGTCAGGATCGAGCGCTGGTACCCCAGCACGCGGTCGGCCACGTAGCCACCAAAGATGGCCGCGGCATACACCAGCGCCAGGTAGGCACCGTAGGTGCGGCTGGCCGCAGCCTGCCCGGCCGAGTCGCCGTCGAAGAACTGGGCCACGATGTACAGCACCAGCGCCCAGCGGATCCCGTAGAACGCGAAGCGCTCCCAGAACTCGGTCATGAACAGCATCCACAGCGGGCGCGGGTGGCCCAGCGTGGTCTTGAACTCCGGCAGCGCCGGTTCGGGAACGGATTTCGCGGCGGCGTCTACGCTCATGCGGGATTCCTGGGTTCGGTGGAAGACATGCACGTCCGATGTGCGAAACAACGCGGGAGAATCCCAGAACAACGGCGTTCACGTCAAATACACACCAATCTGTGCAGCTGGCCGCATGGTCGCTGAACTTGCATCTGCAACTACCGCCCCGCAGCCGCCAGCGCAGCAACGGCGGGGCCTGCCGCACCGTAAGGGGGATGCGGCGGGAAAACATGAATGGGCCAGCCGCGCCCCCCCGCCGGCTCAGGCGTCCGGCGGCATCGGGTCGTCGTTGCGGATCGTGGTGCGCACCTGGAACAGTTCCGGGAAGAAGGTCAGCTCCAGCGCCTGGCGCAGGAACCCCACCCCGCTGGAGCCGCCGGTGCCACGCTTGAAGCCGATCACCCGCATCACGGTGCGCATGTGGCGGAAGCGCCAGAGCTGGAAGGCGGTTTCCAGGTCCACCAGGTCCTCGCACAGCGCGTACTCGCGCCAGTAGCGGTCGGTGTTCTGGTAGATCCGCTCGAACACCGGGTGCAGCGCATCGTCGGCCACGTGCGGCTGCCGCCAGTCGCGGTCGATGTAGCCCGCCGGGATGGCATGCCCGAAGCGGGCCAGGTAACGCAGGAATTCCTCGTACAGGCTGGGCGCGTCCAGCACCTGCTGCAGCTGCGCCTGGCCGGCCGGGTCGTGCGAGAACACCTGCAGCATCTGCGCGTTCTTGTTGCCCAGCAGGAATTCGATGTAGCGGTACTGCAGCGACTGGAAACCCGACGACGGGCCGAGCACATCGCGGAAACCCATGTACTCCGAAGGGGTCAGCGTTTCCAGCACCGACCACTGCTCGGTCAGCTGGCGCAGCACCTGCTTGCTGCGCGCCAGCACCTTCTGGCACTGCCAGACCTGGTCGCGCTGCAGGAACCCGATCGCCGCGCGCAGCTCGTGGGCCAGCAGCTTGAGCCACAGCTCCGAGGTCTGGTGCTGGATGATGAAGAGCATCTCGTCGTGGTGCGGCGGGTTGGACAGCGGCTGCTGCGCCGAGAGCAGCTGGTCCAGCCGCAGGTAGCCGCCGTAGGTCAGGCGTCCCTCCAGGTCGGTGTGGATACCGGCTTCAAGGTCGCGTTGGTTCTTGTCGACAGACATGGCGGGGGCCGCTGGAGGGGGCCAAAAGGGTAGCGCACCGCCTGCACCGGCGGGTGGGAGATTCCATGCGCAGGCGTGTGGTGGCCGGCCGGCGACCCGAATCTGCGCGGCGGGCGGGGTTGCCCGCCTTCCGGGCAGGTGCCTGCCACGGTCCGCTCATGCCCCGTTGATACAACTGAATACGTTGACGCCATTGGCGTTGCGGGCCCCTGATGGGGTATACCGGGCCGATGTCCCCCGGGACAGTATGCTGCGCCGCAGGACGCCTTTTTCATACGCCGTCCTTAACATGGCAATTCATATCATTTGTAACTTCCTGTCGAAGGTGCAGTACGCAATGACGGTTGCCGCTGAGTTCAAGATCGAATACCTGCAGTACCTGGACACGGACGGCACGCTCGTCCGCGATGACCTGCCCGAAGCCCTGCGCGACCCGCGCGCGCTGCTGCCGATGTTCAAGCAGATGCTGTTCGTGCGCGTGTTCGACGGCAAGTCGATCGCGTTGCAGCGTACCGGCAAGCTGGGTACCTATGCCGCCTGCCTGGGCCACGAAGCCGCCCATGTCGGCATCGGCGCTTCCATGCAGAAGGACGACGTGTTCGCGCCGTCCTACCGCGAGTACGGCGCGATGTTCATGCGTGGCGTACGCCCGCGCGACGTCCTGATGTACTGGGGCGGCGACGAGCGTGGCAACGACTACGGCGGCAACGCGGCCAAGGACTTCCCGTTCTGCGTGCCGATTTCCACCCAGTGCCTGCACGCCGCCGGCGCTGCGCTGAAGTTCAAGCTCAATCAGGAAAAGCAGATCGCCGTGGCCGTCTGCGGTGATGGTGGCAGCTCCAAGACCGACTTCTACGCTGCGCTGAATTCGGCCGGTGCCTACAAGCTCCCGCTGATCCTGTGCATCGTCAACAACGGCTGGGCCATCTCGGTCCCGCGTTCGGCCCAGACCGGTGCCGAAACGCTGGCGCAGAAGGGCCTGGCCGGTGGCCTGCACTGCCTGCAGGTGGACGGCAACGACCTGATCGCGGTGATGGCCGCCATGCTGCAGGCACGCGAACGCGCGCTGGCCGGCGACGGCGGCACCGTGCTGGAACTGATGACCTACCGCCTGTCCGACCACACCACCGCCGATGACGCGCGCCGCTACCGCGACGATGCCGAGGTCAAGGATGCCTGGCAGCGCGAGCCGATGCTGCGCCTGCGCAAGTACCTGATCGGTGCCGGCGTGTGGAGCGAGGAAGAGGAACAGGCCTGGACCGTGGAATGCGGCAAGCGCGTGGATGAAGAGGTGAACCTGTACCTCAACACCCCGGTGCAGCCGGTCGAGGCGATGTTCGACTTCCTGTATGCCGATCCGCCGCAGGACCTGCTGGTCCAGCGCGCACAGGCGATCGCCCTGGAGCAGCGCCATGGATGAGATCAAGAACGGCGCGCCCGGCGCGCAGACCAACGCCGCCGACAGCGCCGCCATCGCGCGCGGAGAAGAGAGCATGACCACCACCCCCATCACCCTCATCGAAGCCATCACCCAGGCCTTGGCGTGGGAGCTGGAACACGACAAATCGGTGCTGGTGCTGGGCGAGGATGTCGGCGTCAACGGCGGCGTGTTCCGCGCCACCGCCGGGCTGCAGCAGCGCTTCGGCGCCGACCGCATCCTGGACACCCCGCTGGATGAAACCACCATCGCCGGCCTGACCATCGGCCTGGCCGCGCAGGGCATGAAGCCGGTGGCCGAAGCCCAGTTCGATGGCTTCATGTACCCGATGGTGGACCACATCATCTGCCACGCCGCACGCCTGCGTTACCGCACGCGTGGCCGCCTGCACTGCCCGATGGTGCTGCGCGTGCCGTGGGGCGGCGGCATCCGTGCGCCGGAACACCACAGCGAAGCCAACGAGGCGATCTTCACCAACGTGCCGGGCCTTCGCGTGGTGCTGCCGTCCTCGCCGCAGCGTGCCTACGGCCTGCTGCTGGCCGCGATCCGCGAACCGGATCCGGTGATCTACATGGAACCCAAGCGCATCTACCGCCAGTACAAGGAAGTGGTGGTCAACGATGGCGAAGCGCTGCCGCTGGACGTCTGCTTCGTGCTGCGCGACGGCACCGACGTGACCCTGGTGACCTGGGGCGCGCAGGTGAAGGAAGCGCTGGAAGCGGCCGACAAGCTGGCCGGCGAAGGCATCAGTGCCGAAGTGATCGACGTGGCCACGCTGCGCCCGCTGGACTTCGCCACCATCGCCGAATCGGTGGCCAAGACCGGCCGCTGCGTGATCGTGCAGGAAGCCCCGAAGACCGCGGGCTTCGGCGCTGAAATCGCCGCGCGCCTGGCCGAGGAATCGCTGTACGACCTGCTGGCACCGGTCGAACGTGTCACCGGCTACGACACCCACATTCCGCTGTTCCGCCTGGAAATGAAGTACCTGCCCAGCGTGGACCGGATCGTGAGCGCGGCCAAACGCGCGGTGGCGGCGGGCTGACATGCGGGCCAGACTTCTGGGCCCGTACCGCAGCCAGTACCCCAACCCGCTCCGGTTCCGCACCGGCCAGATCGTCGAACTGGGTGTTCGTGACGAGGAATGGCCGGCGTTTGCCTGGGTACGCACCGATGACGGGCGTGCCGGCTGGGCACCGGTGGCGTGGTTGCAGTTGCTGGACGATGGACGCGCAGAGGCCCTGCGCGACTATGACGCCCGCGAACTGGACGTGGACAGCGGTGAAATGGTCAAGCTGCATCATGAACACGGCGGCTGGTGGTGGTCTGAACGCGCGAACGGCGCGACGGGCTGGCTGCCGGCCCGCGATCTCGAACTGCTGGAAGAGAAATGCACATGAGTGAGAACAAGAATTTCCACCTGCCCGACCTCGGCGAAGGCCTGCCCGACGCCACCATCGTCGAGTGGTTCGTCAAGGAAGGCGACGTGATCACGCTGGACGAGCCGCTGGTCTCCATGGAGACCGCCAAGGCCGTGGTTGAAGTGCCCTCGCCGTTCTCCGGCAAGGTGCTGAAGCTGGCCGGCGGTGCCGGCGACATCATTCCCACCGGCAGCGTGCTGGCCCAGTTCGAACTGGACCCGAACCTGCCGCAGCGCGCCGATGGCCAGGACACCGGCCACAGCCACGGCCATGCCGCACCGGCGCCCACGCCGAGCACCGGCCAGGCTGCCCCGGCCCAGCCGGACAAGGTGGTGGCGTCCGATGACGGTGGCGAGATCGCCAAGCCGGGCGCCGAGCGCGATGACGCCGGCACCGTGGTCGGCGCGATGCAGAGCTCCAATGCGGTGCACGCCGAACAGGCGGTGGCGGTCGGCGGGGTCAAGGCCGTGCCGGCCGTGCGTGCCACCGCGCGCAAGCTGGGCGTGGACCTGGCCCGCGTGCGTGCCACCGGCGCCGATGGCGCGGTGACCATGGCCGACGTCAAGCAGGCCGCCGCCGATGGCAGCGCCAAGGTCGGCGCCGCGCCGGCACCGGTGGCTGCTGCCCCGGTCGCCGCTGCCGCACCGGTGGCCCGTGCCGCCGACACCCGCGCGCCGTTGTCCGCCGCGGGCAAGCCGATGCGCACCCAGCCCCCGGGCGTGGTCGCCAAGGGCCAGCCGGAACCGCTCAAGGGCGTGCGCCGCAACATGGCGCGGGTGATGGCCGATGCGCACAGCAAGGTCGTGCCGACCACGCTGAACGACGATGCCGACATCCACGCCTGGGTGCCGGGCAACGACGTCACCGCCCGCCTGGTGCGCGCGATCGTGGTGGGCTGCCAGAAGGTGCCGGCGCTCAATGCCTGGTTCGATGGCGATGCGCTCACCCGCACCCTGCACGCGCACGTGGACGTTGGCATCGCGGTGGACACCGACGATGGCCTGTTCGTGCCCGCCCTGCGCAATGCCGACGTGCTGGATGCACGTGGCATCCGCGAAGGCGTGAACCGCCTGCGCGAGCAGGTCGAAGCGCGGTCGATCGCCGCGTCCGAGCTGAGCGGTTACACCATCTCGCTGTCCAACTTCGGCATGTTCGCCGGCCGTTACGCGACCCCGGTCGTGGTGCCGCCGTGCGTGGCCATCGTCGGTGCCGGCCGTGCCCGCCACCAGATGACCCCGGTGATGGGCGGCGTGGAAGCGCACAAGGTGATCCCGTTGTCGGTCACGTTCGACCACCGCGCCGCCACCGGCGGCGAGGCCGCACGCTTCCTGCGCGCGATGCTGGATGACCTGGCCCTGGCGAACTGATCCACTGCCTGGTTGTTTGATGCGATGACGGCCACCCCAGGGTGGCCGTCATCGTTTGGCGCCCCGGGTCACGCCAGGTCGGCGGATCCCACGATATGCACGCCAGGGCGGGGTTCCAACGCGGCGTCCACCATCGCGGCGGCGATGCGCTCGGCGGGATTGATCCGCCACGCGCGGGGCAGCACGGGGCCCAATGCGCCCAGCACCAGGCTGGCCAGGTGTTCGCCGGTGCGGCGTTCGCTGCGCTCGCCACCGATCAGGCCCGGTCGCACCAGGGTCAGCGACGGGTAGCCGAGACCGCGCAGGTCCTGCTCCAGCCTTCCCTTCACCTGGTTGTAGAAGATCCGCGACCCGGCGTCGGCCGCCATCGCCGAGTTCAGCACGAACGCATGCGCGCCGTGCACCCGGGCCTGCGTGGCCACCTGCAGCGGGTAGTCATGGTCGATCCGGGCGAACACCTCGCGACTGCCGGCCTGCCGGATGGTGCTGCCCAGCGCGCAGATCACCGCGTCCACCGCCCACCAGTCCGCGTCCAACGGCAGCTGCTCGAAGTCCACCACCGGGTTGCGCAGGGCCGGGGAGGATGAGCGCAAGGGCCGGCGCGTGGGCGCCACCACGGCATCGCAGCGGTCATCGTCCAGCAGCTGCTGCAGCACCTGCCCGCCCACCAGCCCGGTGGCCCCAACCAACATCACCTTCATCGCATACTCCCGCCACCGGATTGCCTACCATCGTGGCACAGCCTGTCGTTCAAGCCGGCGACAACGGCGCCGATATCGTTCCAACATTGCCAGGACCCGCCGTATGAAGGACCCGCAGGACGCCCTCCCCAGCCCCGGCACCGCCGTGGGCCGGCTGCTGTCGCGCCGCCAGGCATCGGCCACCGCGGTCGACGCCAGCGTGGACGCCCCGGCGGTCAAGGGCGGAAGCAGCGCCATGCTGCAGCGCCTGTTCGCCGGGGCCGACCAGCCCGAACCGCTGCTGGCCGCGTTCGCCCACGGCATGTCGACCCTGCCCGGCGAGCTGGGCGACATGGGCCTGCGCCTGCAGTCGGCACAACGCAGTGCCGACTGGGTCAGCTATGGCCGCGCCATGCGCCAGCTGATCGACAAGTACATCCGCACCATCGAACAGGACAGCCCCGACGGCCAGCCCGACAGCCTGCGCCTGCGCGAGCTGCTGCGCCTGACCCTGGGCGTGACCGTGGCCAGCCTGCTGCAGAACATGCCCGAGCTGAAGGACGAACCGGTGCAGCTGGCCGCCGACCTGCGCCAGTGGCATCCCGGCCAGCCGCTGCAGCCGCTGGAGCTGCGCCTGCGCGAGCTGACCCACCAGATCGGGGTGCGCAGCGATGGCTGGCAGGAACAGCAGGAACTGCTGCTGAGCCTGTTCGACCTGCTGCTGGACAACATCGGCGAGCTGCTCGACGACAGCAGCTGGCTGCACGGCCAGGTGCACGCGGTGCGTGCGCTGATCAGCGGGCCGCTGGACCGCGACTCGGTCGAGCAGGCGCGTGCCAACCTGCGCGAGGTGATCTACAAGCAGGGCCTGCTCAAGCAGGGCATCGTCGAATCCAAGGCGGCCATGAAGAGCCTGATGGGCGGCTTCATCGAACGCCTGGATGGGATGGCGGTCAGCACCGGCGAGTACCACGACCGGATCAGCAGCTACGCGCTCGCATTGAAGGAGGCGCGTAGCATCGCCGATCTCAACCAGCTGCTGCAGGACGTGCTGCAGGATACCGGGCGGGTGCAGGAGCAGGCACTGCAGGCGCGCGACCATCTGGGCAACGCGCGCCGCGAAGTCGAGCAGGCCGAGGCGCGCATCGCCGAACTCGAACAGGAACTGCGCGATGTGTCCGGGCTGGTGCGCACCGACCCGTTGACCGGGGCACTCAACCGGCGCGGTTTCGATGAGCTGCTCGAACGTGAGCTGGCCCGCGCGGACCGGCACTCACACCCGCTGGCGCTGGCGCTGCTGGACCTGGATGATTTCCACCAGACCAACAGCAGCTACGGCCATCCCGGGGGCGACGCGATCCTGCGCCACCTGGTCACCGTCTGCCAGCTGTTGCTGCGCAGTACCGATACGATTGCGCGCATTGGTGGCGACGAGTTCGTGCTGCTGATGCCGGAAACCCCGGGCGCGGACAGCATGTCCACCGTGCTGCGCCTGCAGCGCTCGCTGGCGCAGCGGCCGGTGGAGCTGGACGGGCACCGGGTGCTGGTGCATTTCAGTGCGGGCCTGAGCCAGTGGCAGCCGGGTGAGAGCGCCGATGCACTGCTCAAGCGCGCCGATGCGGCGCTCTACGCGGCCAAGCGGGTCGGCAAGAACCGCGTGCAGGCGGGATAACCTCAATGCGCGGCGGTTTTGCCGCGCGCCTTCTGGATACCGGTTACTGCCGCCAAGACCACCGCGCCGGCGATCACGCCGACGACGAGATTGGCACCCGCTTCCACCAGCCAGCCCCACGGCGCCACCTTGCCGGCGATACCCAGCACGAGGTGATGCACCGCCGGCACGTTGTGCACCAGGATGCCACCGCCGACCAGGAACATGGCCAGGGTGCCGGCCACCGACAGGAACTTCATCAACCACGGTGCGGACACCAGCAGGCCACGGCCGAACGCGGCCAGCGCGCCGCCCTTCTTCGACAGATACAGGCCCGCGTCGTCCAGCTTCACGATGCCGGCCACCAGCCCGTAGACGAACACCGTCATGCCCAGCGCGATCACCACCAGCGCGGTGACCTGGTTGATGAAGGGTGCGGCCGACACCACGCCCAAAGACAGCACGATGATCTCGGCCGACAGGATGAAGTCGGTGCGGATCGCGCCCTTCACCTTGTCCTTCTCCCACGCCACCATGTCGACCTTTTCGTCGGCCAGCGCCTTGAGCCGCGCCGCCTTCTGCTGCTCGTCTTCCTCCTGCGAATGCAGGAAGCGGTGCGCCAGCTTTTCCACGCCTTCGTAGCAGAGGAACGCGCCGCCGATCATCATCAGCGGCACCACGATCGGGATCGGATAGCCCTTGCCCTTGAGCCAGGCTTCCAGCGCGCTGATCACCAGCGCCGCAGGCACCAGGATCGCCTTGTTCACCAGCGAGCCCTTGGCCACCGCCCACACCACCGGCAGTTCGCGGTTGGCATTGACCCCGGTCACCTGCTGCGCGTTCAGCGCCAGATCGTCGCCCAGCACGCCGGCGGTCTTCTTGGCCGCCACCTTGGTCAATATCGAAACGTCGTCCAGCAGGGCGGCAATATCGTCGAGCAACGCAAACAGGCTGGCACCGGCCATGGCAATCCAGAAATCAGAGGGTGGCGCCGATTCTGACCGATCCGGCCGCGTTCGTGGAAGATCGGGCGGATTCACCGCCCCACCACCGCCCTGCGGCGACACTGCGGATCCGTCCCGCCCCGGAGCCCTGCTTGAATACCACGCCCGCTGTTCCCGGCTCGCCGTCGCTGGTCAAAGGCATGAACCGCCGCAGTCAGATCCTGCGCCTGCTGCTGCGCTACCGCCATTCCGGGGTGTTTTCGGGGATGAACCTGGATTCGCGTGCCGTCCACGACCTGCCGCCGGAGGGCAACCCGGAGCAGTTCGTCACCGACCTGGAGTCACTCGGGCCGACCTTCGTCAAGCTGGGCCAGATGCTCTCCACCCGGCCGGACATGGTGCCCGTGGAGTTCGCCACCGCACTGGAGCGGATGCAGGAGAAGGTCGCGCCGATTCCGGTCGAGCGCATCTACACCATTATTGAACAGGAGCTGGGGGCGCCGGTGTCCAAGCTGTTTTCCAGCTTCGACCCGGTGCCGCTGGGCTGCGCCTCCATCGCGCAGGTGCACCGCGCACAGCTGCATGACGGCCGCGAAGTGGCGGTAAAGGTACAGAAGCCGGAAGTGGCGGCCCAGCTCCGCTCGGACCTGGAAGTACTGCGCAGCTTCGCCTTGGCCGCCGACCACCTCACCCAGGTGGGTCGCCGGGTACGCCTGCGCGACTGGCTGAATGAATTCGCCAAGACGCTCATGCAGGAACTGGACTACCAGGCCGAAGCCGAGAACCTGCAGCGCTTCGGCCAGCACCTGCGGCCGTTCAAGCCGCTGTGGGTGCCGCAGCCCATCTGGGACTACTGCAGCCATCGCGTGCTGACCATGGAGCTGGCGCAGGGCGTGCGCGTGGACATGATTCCCGACGTGCGCCGTACCGAGGAGCCGATGGCGCCGCTGGCGGCCGCGCTGATCCGCGGCTACATCGACCAGATCTTCGTGCATGGTGAGATCCACGCCGATCCGCATCCGGGCAACCTGCGGGTGACGCCCGAAGGACGATTGGCGATCTTCGACCTGGGCATGGTCGCGCACATGCCGCCGCGCCTGCGCGAGCGTCTGTTGAAACTGCTGTTTGCCGCCGTGGACGGGCGCGGCGAAGAAGTGGCCGACGAGATCATCGGCATCAGCACGCGACTGGAAGCCTTCGATGAGGAGCGCTACCTGCGCGAAACCGGCCAGGTCATCGCGCGCTATGCCGCCAGCGGCACGTTCTCGGAAGGCCGGGTGGTGCTGGACCTGGTGCGCATCGCCACCGCCAGCGGACTGCGCACGCCGCCGGAGCTGAGCCTGCTGGGCAAGGCGCTGCTGAACCTGGAAACGGCGTGCCGGCTGCTGTCGCCGGACCTGGATACGCGCCGCATCGTCGAGCGCCAGCTGCAGCACGTGATGCGTGCGCGCTTGAAGAAGTCGCTGTCGGCGGCGAACCTGGCCAGTGAAGCGATGGAGGTACAGCAGCTGCTGCGCGAGGGCCCGCGCAAGATGTCCGACATCCTGGCGCTGCTGGCCGAGAACCGGCTGCAGATGAAAGTGACCGGGCTGGAGGAATCCCGGTTGATGGAGAACCTGCAGAAGATCGCCAACCGGGTGTCTGCAGGCATTGTCACTGCGGCGTTGATTCTTGCTGCCGCAATGATGATGAAGGTCGATACCGGATGGCACCTGTTCGGCTATCCGGCCATCGCATTCACCCTGATGCTGATCGGCGTGTTCCTGGGTCTTGGCATCATTCTCAGTGCGTTGTTGTTTGATCGGCGTGCGCGATCGCGCGAAGAGCGTGGGCATCGGTAAAAGCGTACCCACCAACGGTGGGCACCTACCGAAGGCACGCATCTGCGTGCCTTCTTCACGTGCGTTCTACGCATTGAACGGCCATGCGGTGTAGGCGTCAAGCGCACGCTTCCAACAAACATTTCAGTCAGGTTCGTGCAGGCATGATCGGGTCATCGGCCTGTCATGTGGGTGTGTTTAGGCAGCCGGTCGCACCTGTCTCCGCTGCCGATGATGCCCATGCTCTGGATCCTGCTGCTGTCGCTGTTGCTGCTCACCTGGTTGTTGCTTGCGTCTGGTCGCTGGGCCTGGTGGAAGGCGGGCCTGATGTCGCTGCTGCTGTTGACGCTCAGTGCGTGGTGGCTGATCAACAAGCTCTCCGGTGACGGCCTGAATGCGGCAACGCTGTACCACCTGGGCGCCGACATGGAAGGCGCAGGTGTCTCGGACTTCAAGGGCTATATCGCCGGCTTCATCGTCCTGGCGCTGCTCTCGCTGCTGCCGCTGCTCACCCCCCGCATCAAACGCTGGCACCGTACCGCACACGGTCGCGGCGTGTTCGCCGGGTTCCTGGCCGTGTGGGTGCTGGCGATCGGCGTCAGCCCGCTGTACCGCGATGGCCAGCGCCTCTACCAGCAGATGCGCCCGGTCGACTACAGCATGGTCGCCCCCGAATACCGCGTGCCGCAGCAGCCGCTGCGCAAGCCACGCAATATCGTGTGGATCTACGGCGAGAGCCTCGAGCGTACCTATCTGGATGAGGCCACCTTCCCCGGCCTGATGCCCAACCTCAACCGCCTTGCCGGCCAATCGCTGGATGTGCGCGGGCTGGTTTCGGCCGAAGGCGGTGGCTGGACCATCGCCGGCCTGGTGTCGTCGATGTGCGGCGTGCCGCTGACCACCGCGCAGGGCGATGAGAACAGCATGGACCGCATGGGCAGCTTCCTTCCGGAAGCGGTGTGCCTGGGCGATTACCTCAAGCAGCAGGGCTACACCAACCACTACATGGGCGGTGCCAACGGGCTGTTCGCCGGCAAGGGCCAGTTCCTGGCCACGCACGGCTTCGACGCGGTGGATGACCTGGCCTGGTTCAAGCAGCAGAAGATCGCCCGTTCGCACTTCTCCACCTGGGGCGTGCATGACGATGTTCTGCTGGACAAGGCATATGACCGCTTCATGCAGCTGTCCAAGGCCGGCCAGCCGTTCATGCTGACCACCCTGACCATGGACACCCACCACCCCGCCGGGCACCTGCCGGTGGCATGCAAGCGCACCCGTTACAAGAGCGACTACGGCGATATCGGCCTGCTCAACGCGCTCAAGTGCACCGATGGGCTGATTTCCAAGCTGGTCGACCGCATCCAGGCCAGCCCATCCGGCGAAGACACCCTGATCGTGATCGCGTCCGACCACCTGGCCATGCCCAACGACCTGAGCCATATCCTGGCCAAGCAGAAGCGCGAGAACATGCTGCTGTTCCTGGGCAAGGACATCGCCCCGCGCCAGCTGGACGCGCAGCATGGCTCCACGCTGGATTCGGGCGCGACGCTGCTCAGCCTGATCGAGCCGGAGATCGGCGAGATCGGGTTTGGCCGCTCGCTGCTGCAGCCCGAGCGCCCGGCCAGCGCCAGCGCGGCGGTGTTCCGCGATGACGGCAGGGATTTCCCACGTTACCTGGCCTTCTCGCGCTCGCTGTGGCTGGGCGACAAGACCCGCCAGCTGCGCATCGACGAAGAGAACCAGGTGGTGATCGGCCTGCAGCATGTGCAGCCGCCGGTGCTGCTGGAGTACGACAAGCAGTGGGACCTGAAGTCGGTCTATCTGGAGAACACGTCCAAGCAGTTCGACCTGGCCGATCCGGACAACACGCTGGCCTACGTGGACCGCTGCACCGCGTTCGAAGACGGCTCGGCGGATGGCGACTGGTGCGCCATGCTGGTCAACCGCGACAAGGGCATCAAGCTCTACCGCGACGACCAGCTGCGCGAGGGGTTCGCGGTCGACGCGCCGCTGGATCCGTTCAACGGCCCGCGCCCGAGCATCCGCCAGGCGCACATGATCACGCAGAAGGGCCGACGCACCCGTGCCGGACAGTACATGCTGCAGTTCGTGGCCAAGCAGTCGCCTGATCGTGGCTTCTGGATCGAAGCGGTGTCGTCCAAGCGCAAGGTCGTGGTCGCCCAGCAGTGGGTGCAGCCCGATGCCGAGGGCCGGATCAGCGTGCCGTTCGGCCTGGACCATGAAGTGGATGATCTTGAGATCCGCGCCTGGCTGAATCATGCCGAGAAGCTGGCGGTGGACAACTTCGCGCTGATCCCGTCACGGCGCGGCAACCGCGGCTGACGGATCTGCGAACCCACGCACATCCTGATCCGCCCCTGATCGGCACAATCGTGCGCCTGCCGCTGCCGATCAGGGCCGCCTATCCTTCCGGTCACACTGCCGTCCGCCGACAGCCCACTGCCCGCGTGCAGCGCCGCTGACGCCGGTGCTCCAGCACCGTCGCGGATCGCACCTTTCCGTATCCACAACGCGCCATGGACGCTTCAGGACGTCGCTCCGCCCGCGGATGACACAGCGCTGTCACCACCGCTGATCGAACTGCTGCGTCGCTGCCCGTTGCTGCCGTCGGAGCTGGTGCGGTTGCAGTCACACCTGCAGCTGCTGTTGCACCAGGCAGCGCCGCACGAACTGGGCGCACATCTCGCCGACGCCTTGCGGGGCACATGCCCCGCAGCGCGGCCTGACGCGTTGGCGCTGGCGCTGCGTGCCTGGCCTTGTCCGGCCACGCCCGCGGCCGAGGGATGGCAACATGAATGCGGGCGGGTCGTTGCGGCGCTGGCGTCCGGTTTCGGCCAGCTGCAGTGCCGCCGCGCGGCTGGGGTGGCGCTGTATGGGATGGCGAACCTGGCGCTCGGCGTGCGCGGCGCGCAGCTGCTTTCGTGGTCACAGCAGGCCGCTGCGCTTCCCCGCCTGTTGCAGGAGGGAAGCGTAGCGCCCTGGCTGCGCTGGCTGTGCCAGCTTCCGCTGCCGTCGCTGCGCGGGCACGCGTGGGTGGAGGCGATGATCGCCGTGCTTCCCGAGTGGGCAGTCTGGCTGGTGCAACGCGCCGATGAGATGCGTGCAGGCCTCCACCTGAACATGCAACCTCCCGCCTCGCCGTTGCGCCTGGTCCTGCTCGGCGCTGTCTGGGTGCTGTGGTTCCGCCGACAACCGCAGGCATTGCCCACCACTACGCTGGGGCGCCAGGTCGCGCGGCTGCCCGTCGCCCTGGAGCACCTTGACGTGGCCGGTACGGCCGCCCGCAGCATGTTTGCCGCCACGGAACCCGCAGCCGCTGCTGCATCTCCGGCCGCGGCGCCCCCCTCTGTGACTGCCGCCACGGCTGCGGCGGAGCAGCAGCGCCTGCTGCACCCCGCGCTGCCGCTCGTGTTCGCCACCGCAGCGGCGCTGCACATGGCACCCAACCGCCAGCACCGCCGCGCGCTCGCGGCTATCGCCGGCCTTGGCGCTGCTGCGTTCGGCGGCAGTCTGGTCGTGCGCACCCTGCATGAAGCGGGTACGCCGCCCGTTGCCGAGGCAGGCGGGACGATCGATGCGGAAGCATGGGCGATGCGCAGGGCGCCACGGTCCCTGGCCTCGGCGCTGCCCGATGACGCGGCCACCCAGGACCAGGTGGGCCTGATCGATGCGCTGTGGGCGCTGCGCGATGCCGCCTCCGCCGCAGGCACTGCATCGCTTCCACGTGACGCGTTCGCCGTCGCTGACGGGTCGCCCCTGGCAACCGCGCTGCAGCGCGTGCGCCAGCAGTTGGCATGGTTGTATCGACAGGACGATTTCCTTGAAGCTCTGTATGCAGAACGCACGCCCCCCGCATCGCTGGGCGTGGCCAACGGCAGCGTCACTGCCACGCGTGCCACGTCCGGCACGGTGATCGTGCTGCACCCGCAGGGGGGTGCGCCGGAAGGCGTGGCGTGGTCGGCGACCACCGAAGCGTTGTTGACCGACCTGCAGCGTGCGGTCAGCCGGGCCGGTGGCTGCTTCGACAACCGGGTCCCGGCCCGTCTCGACTGTGCGCTGGGCTTCTATCTCGGACACGCGGCGTCGGCGGCACCGTACACGGCAGGCAGCGTTGACCCGCTCATCCACCACCTGGAGCAGGCGCTGCAGCAGCGATCGAATGGCGGCGTTACCCCCACCAACGAGACCGCCACGCTGCTGCGGCTGCATGACCAGGTAGTGCAGCTGAAACACCTGCCCATCCGTGGCCTGGAGCCCCCATGGGCCAGCTGGCGGCCGGACCCGCGCTCACACCTGGGCCACAACATGGCGCTGGCGCGCAGCCTGCTGCTGCAGGTGTCGCGGAATGCCGAGGTGATCGCGCTGTGCTGGCACCACCATGCGGATCCTGCGCAGTTGGCCTATCCCGCGCAGGGCGCGGTCACCGCACGTGCGTTGCAGGGCACCCGCAGCGTGGAACTGTTCGACGCCGGACGTGCACCCGCAGGGTTGGCCCCCATCGATACCATGCTGCGCGGCCTCGCCACCCTGCTGCATGCCCCGGTGCGCTCGGATGGCCGCCTGCACATCCGCGAGATGCTGGCCTACTACATGGCACCGCTGCTGGCCGTGCCCATGGACGACGCGCAGTTCGACGCCTGCCTGGCGGCGCTGCAGCGGCAGCTCACCCCAGCGCTCCCCAGCGTGGATGAGCCGGTACGCCTGGAGGTGGCGTGGGATGCGCGCAGCGACTCACCGGCGCAACAGGACCATCAGCGGTTGCTGGATCTGCTGTGGCAGCGGTTTGATGCGATGCCGGCGACACTGGACGAAGCATTGGCGCTGCAGGGGCTGGCACCTGCGGGCACCACCCCGCTGCACGCCGCGTGGGAAAAGGGGCAGCAACAGCTGCAACAGGCCTTCGAGCACCCCGAGCTGTGGCTGGAGATGCGCCGGCTCAATGCCTCGTTCCATTCCCTGCGGGTGGGCGCCGACGGCATCACCGCCCGGTTGCGTGGCTCAGGCCGGAGCGTGGTGGTCACCGATGGGCTGTCCAGCGCGCCGTCAGGGCCGCTGGGTGCGCAGCTGGAGCGTTGTACCGGATGACCGACCGCCTCGGCCGCTTCTCGCCCGGAAGCGCGGTTCCGCTCGTCAATGCGCTGCAGTTCCATGGCGCGCTCCCGCCCCCCGCGCAGCCGCCTTGCCCGATACCGGTGCTGTGTACGCAGGCCCGGTTGCTGGACGCGATTGCGCGGGTGCACGAACGCTGGCAGCGCCACGCCCCGCCGCTGTCACGCTGGCGGCAGGCCAGCAACGAGCTGCAGGACCTGGGGGCGCTGCTGTCGTTGCGGCCCGGCGCGGCAACGGGTGTCCATCGGCCTGCGCTCGACACGCCCTCTTCGTCGGCGCTGCAACCAGCACTACGCGCATTCGCGCAGCTGTTCGCCGACACGCAGGTCCAGGCCGTGATCCAGCGTGAGCGCCTGGTGCCGCGGTGGCTGACGGTGGACGCCACCGGCGCCGTACAGGTGCACAACGTGTCCGGTGCGGTGTTTGTGCTCAACAGTACGTACGCCCTGCCCGTGACAGCGCTGCCCGATGTGGCAACGAGGTTCGGCGGCCAGGTGCGGTCAGATGGCCAGGCCGACATCTCCGACATGCTGGCCGCCCACGGTGGCTGCGGGCCGCACGAGGCTGCGCATGCCGACGGCGCGGCGCGCTGCGTTGAACGCCTGCTCGCCGAACTGCGGCTGGGCATGCGTGCCGACCTGCTGCATGCGGGTGACGCCCTCTACACCGATGACCTGGAGCAGGTACGGCAGACCACGTCCGGGTTCCTGGCCCAGCGCGCGCCCGGTGAACAGACCCTGCTCGACTACCTGGCCCGGCCACTGGTGCAGCGCGGTGAGATGGCGTGGGACGAACTGCACCGCGCCAGCCATTTCCTGGTCGGCATGGCGCGCACGCCGCGCGCCGTGGCGTTGCAGACCGCCCTGCTGCGCGATCTTGGCTGGTACATGGGCAGCGTTGGCGCGCCTGTTTCGCCGACGCTGCTGGCCAGCCTGACCCGCGTGGCGATCGTGCTCGACCTGGGCCCGCCGTCGGACCGCGATGCGCGCGTCGTGCTTGGCTACCGGCTGCACAAGTACGCCAACTGGGGGCGCACCTTCGCGCAGATCCGCCTGGATTTCCACGACTACCTGCACAGCATGGGGCGCGTGCCCGCCTCCGTGCTCGGCATGGCCGCCACGCTGGTGCTGCAGGATCATGCGCCCGAACTGCTGCCCTCCGATGTCCCGGCCAACCTGGTCTATGCCAACACCATCGCTTCGATCAACTATGTCAGCGGGGTGCACCTGGCCGAGCGGCTGCGCCGTGGGCTGTCACAGCAGATGCGGTTCTCCGAGCTGATCACCCTGTCGGCGGACCTCGCCGAAGACCGTGACGTCCCGGACCTGGTCAAGCGGCTTACGGTCGAAGCACGGCCCCTGCCAACGCTGGACTGGTATGTGTTCCGGCAGCTGGAGCGCCAGGCATCGCTGCCGGTGCCCGCCGCCCATCGCATCGAAGTGGCGATGCGCGCCTTCGACCAGCGTGTCGCCGAGATCGAACGGGCCGTTGCCGATGTACTGGCCCCAATGCCCTATCGCATGCCATTGCTGGAAGCCGAGATCCGCCGGGTGTTTCCGCGCTTCCCCGGCGTGCTGGCCGACGAGGCATGGAACTCCACGGACTTCCGGCTCTGCAACGACAACAACCACTTTGGCATCAGCTTCCCGTTCCACGAAGTCGTCGCCGCCGGCGTGCTGCGCAACGGCTCGGCGCACTGGCGTCCCTGTCGCACGTTCGTTCCCAGCTCCGCGCTGGGCTACGCCCAGGGCAATCCCCGGTACGAGGCCGCGCTGCAGAATGCGTTCACCCAGATGCGGCCTGGCCTGGAACGGCTGGCCGACATCAACGCGCGCTACCAGCGGCGGTTCGACGCCTACTTCCGCAAGGCGCAACGCGGTTATGGCGTGCTGATCGAAGAGGCGCTGTACCAGCGCCCGGAAGAGGAACGGGCAGCGTTGAGGCGCGGTGAGGTCGAGGTGTTCACCTTGCGCACGCACGAACCGGACCTGGAAGCGCGGCAGGAAACCCGCAACGACACCGACCCGTTCCGCGGTCGCTTTGGGGTGCTCTACACGCTCACCCTCTCGGGCGAGCCGCACCATTTCCAGCTGTTCCCCCTACAGAGCAGGATCCTCCCCCTGCCGGTGCAGGGACCGTTGCCGATCGGGGGCCGCCTGGAGAGCCGCAAGGTCCGGCTGCGCAGCGGCAACATGGCGACCATCAGTGTGCGCAGGGAGCTGCCACTGGAGGTGGACTGGGAGGCCTTCGCGTCCGACAAGGCACCGGCCGATGGGCGCTGCTCGGATGTGATCATCGAGCCGCTGCCGATGCCACCGCCCGATGGCGATGCGATGCTGCGCTCGCCCTTCCATGCGCTGGTCGATCCGGTCCAGCGCGGCTTCTTCTGGCTGGACCCGGCCGCGTTCCGCCGCGAAGGCTTCGCGCCCACCGGCTATGAGCTGCACCTGTCCGATGACCCGCTGTGGTTGAAGACCGTGGACTTCATCGTGCCCTTCGTGGAGAACCTGCGCCGGATTTCGTCGAAGAACCGCAATGAATTCGCGATGGCCGCGTTCGGGCTGTACCTCGAATCGATCATCGTGGTCGGGCCGGTGGTCGGCGGCATGGTGAAGGTGCTGGCACGCCCGGGACTGAAGCTGACCATGCCGCGTTTCGCCGAGTTGTCCTCCGTGCTGGGTCGGGGCGCACTGGATGCGCTCAATCCCGCCGCCGGCAGCCTGGCGCTGCTGCGGGTGGGCGCCAGCGTGGTACAGCGCACCGCGCGCGGCAACCTGCGTTTCCTGTGGTCGTTCCTGGATCCCAAGCAACCGGCTGCACGTGCCGCCGGCATGCGCTGGGTGATGCGCGAAGGCATGGCGCTGGCCAAGGAAGGCGGCTCGCTGGCCTCGCCGCTGTATGAGATCCGGATACGCACCGTGGATGGCATTCCCGGTGCGATGGTCTCGCCGCCGCCGATGGCCAGCGGCAGCCGCACCCTGCACCTGGTCGACCCCGCCACGCTGACCCTGTACGGCCCGCAGCTGCAGGAACGGCTGGGCGAAGGCGGCGGCGCCGCCGGCATGCTGATCAAGGTGGGTGGCGGCCCGCGCACGCCGCACGTCTCGCCGGGCAAGGCGCTCAAGCCGATCAAGCAGGGGCCGAAAGCCTCCGATGAAGAAGCAGACGACGGGCAGCCGCCGCTGCAGCCGCCCGTGGTCAACCTGCCCGACCATCGCGGGCGCGATGCGTTCGGGCCCCGTTCGTAAGCGCGCCCGTCCCTCGTCAGGGATCGCGTTGCGGCGCGGGTTCGTGCACCAGGTGGATGTCGGTCGGCGACGACAGCGCGATGCCGGCGGCGGCGAACTTCTGCAGCATCGTGAAATACAGGTCGCTGCGTACCCCATACACCGCGCGCGGGCCCGAGGTATAGGCGAAGCTGTTGATCGCCACCTGGCCGTTGGCGATGGAATCGATGAACACCGAGGGCGCCGGGTCGGCCAGCACGCCCACATGGTCGGTGTAGGCATCCAGCAGGGTCTGCCGCACCATCGCCACGTCGGTACTGAGCGGCACGGTGAACTGGATCTGGATCCGGCCCTGCGCATTGCCCATCGTCATGTTGCGGATGGTCTTGGTGATCAGCTCGGAGTTGGGCACGATCAGGGTGGATTTGTCGCCCACCTGGATCTCGGTGGAGCGCACGTTGATGCGCTTGATGTCGCCCTCCTGGTCACCCAGCTTCACCCAGTCGCCGATCTTCACCGGCCGCTCGGCCAGCAGGATCAGGCCGGAGACGAAGTTCTGGGTGATCGCTTGCAGGCCGAAACCAATACCCACCGACAGCGCGCTGACCACCAGCGCCAGCTTCTCGAAGCCGATGCCGAGCGCGGTCAGGCTCCACAGCACCGCCGCGATGATGCCCAGGTAGCGGGTCACGGTGCTGATCGAATTGCGCGCGCCCGCGTCCAGCTCGGTCTTGGGCAGGTAGGTGTCGGTGAGCCAGCGCTGGAACGCCTGCATCACCGCCCACACCAGCAGGAACGCCAGCACGGCGTACAGCACGCTGCTGGGCTTGAGCACCAGGTTGTCGCCCAGGTTGATGCCCTTGGACAGCGTGTCCAGTCCGCCATACAACGCACTGAGGTTGCCCAGCGGCGCGGTCAACGCCATCACCGCGAGCAGGATCACGCAGATGCGCAGCCCGGCCGACAGCAGGACACCGGCCTGCACCACCCGCGATTCGCTCAGCCCGGTGGTCAGCAGCACGGTGCGGCCCACGCTGCTGGTCGGGCACAGCAGCCACGTGGCCAGGTCGTCGGCGAACTTCATCAGCAGCGAGGCCGCCAGCAGCACCACCGCGCCCCAGACCAGCTGCTGGGCCACGAACAGCGCCAGGTTCAGGTAGCCCAGCAGGGTGGCGATCACTGCGGCGGCCACCACCACATGCCCGGCCAGCCGTGCAATCACGATCCAGCCACTGCGGCGCGGCGGGCCCTTGCCCTTGCCGTCCGATTGCGCCTGCGCTTCCAGCTTGGCCGCCGCCTCGTCGGTCTGGCGGCGGTGCAGGCGCGCCAGCGAGACCAGGATGGCGATGATCAACGCCATGTAGGTGATGGCGATCAGGCCATCGACTGCCACGGTGGTGACCGCACTGGTACGCGCGGCGCGGTTCAGCGCCATCAGCACGATGCTGATCCAGGTCAGCGCGGCGGCGCCCCAGGCGTACTTGCGCAGGCGCCACGCGGCGGTGTCATCCAGGTTGAGCAGGCGCCACGACGGGCGCTTGGGCACCAGCAGCGCCGCACTCAGGGCGGTGATGAACGCCGCGATGTAGGTGGCCACCTGGATGCTGAACACCACTTTTTCCAGGCGCGGCGGAATCGCGCCGATGGCATCCAGCGCGCCGAAGAACACCACGCAGGCCAGGCCCGGCAGCATCGTGCCGACCACCAGCAGCCACACCGCCAGGCCGGAGCGGCGCAGGCGCCCGTCCGGCGCGCGTTCGGACTGGGCATACCGCCGCCCGGCCGCACGCAGCCACAGGCGCAGCGGGAAGAACAGCAGCAGCGCCACCGCCAGCCCGGTCAGCGGCGCGGTCCAGCCATGCTGCGCGATCGCCTTGCGGGCCGTGGTTTCGGCCTGCCGGTAAATCTGCCCCAGTTCCTGCAGGTCGGTGGGCACGTCACGGGCGAACTTGCGCCACAGCGACGGCGACAGCGGCGAATTGACCTTGCGGGCCAGGTCCTCGCTGAGCTGGGTGACGCGCATCTTCTCGATGTCCGCGCCCAGCTGTTTGGCATCCACCGCCAGCAGCTTGGCCCGCGCAACGGCGGCGGCGATATCGGCACGCTGCTGGGTCAGCGACTTGCGCTGCTGGGCCACCTCGCGCGCTTCCACGGTGCCTTCGGGCACCGTGCCCAGCTGGGTCAGGCGGGTATCGAGCTGGTCCAGCTCCGGCTGCAGGGCGGCCTGTGCGTCGTCGGCATCGCGCTGCACGGCCATGGCCCGTTCGAACAACGGCGTGAGCGTTTCGCGGGTCTCCGCGTCCGGCAGGGCCGTGCGGATCGCCTTGAGCTCCTTGTCGGCCTGGTTGAGCTGGGTCTTGGCCTCGGCCGCAGGATCGTCAGGCGCCTGCGCCCAGGCCGCGGAGGCCATGCACAGCCAGGTGAACAACAACAGACCGGCCAGCGGCCGCAGCAGGGGGAAACGATGACGGAAGGACAAACCAGCACCCAGGATTCACGCGGACTTGCCGGGGACTATAAACCGAGCCTCGTTCACACCGGGTATGCACCTCAGTACTTCAGGCGCAGTTCCTCGACCTGCGGCTGCAGGGCCGCGTACCAGTCCTGGAATTCCTCCTCGCTGATCTCCTCCGGCGCATACACCGCGATTTCGTTCCACGCATGGTCGGTCGGCAGCGGCTGGCGCGGTCCGGCCCGCAACGAGTAGCTCACGCCCTCGTGGTCCACCACATCGTCGACCGTTTCCCACTGTGCGCGGGCGAAGCCGCTGTCGCTCTTGAGCAGGATCACCTGGTACATCCGCGCCTCCATTGAACGGGTCCGGGCCAGCATAGCGCCACGTCGGCGCGCCCGACATGACGGCGCCACAACGTACCGTTCCAGCCCGCGCCGCGGCTTCACTCCGCCATGGCGGCGGCCCGGGCATGTTGGCCTCCACTTCTCCGACGATGCCTGCGATGACCACCCACCCCGATCTGAAGACCGTTCCCGACCTCAAGCTGCCGCGCTACCTGGGCACCTGGTATGAAATCGCCCGGCTGCCCATGAGCCACGAGCCGGTCGACTGCACCGATGTCACCGCGAACTACAGCCTCAACGACAACGGCCACGTCCGCGTGGTCAACCGCTGCCGCGTGGAGGGCGAGGTTGAAGAGGCCGAAGGCGAGGCCTGCCCGGTCGACGAGAACGACCCGGCGCGGCTGGAGGTGAGCTTCCTGCCCAAGGGCCTGCGCTGGCTTCCGTTCACCAAGGGCGACTACTGGGTCATCCAGGTGGCACCGGACTACAGCGTGGCGCTGGTCGGCAGCCCGGACCGCAAGTACCTGTGGCTGCTGGCCCGCGAGCCGCATCTGGACGCCACCACCCAGGAGCACTACCTGGCGCAGGCGCGCCAGCAGGGCTTCGACCTGACGCCGCTGATCCACACCCCGCAGACCGGCCACCCGACTGCCTGATCCCGCATGGACCTCAAGAGCGGGTATCCCTTCTGGGCGGTCAGCAACGGGCTGATGCACGCCTTCCCGCCGCTGCGCGAGGACCGCAGCTGCGATGTGCTGGTGGTGGGCGGCGGCATCAGTGGCGCGCTGATCGCCAACGAGCTGTGCGCGCATGGCCATGACGTGGTGCTGATCGAGCAGCGCGACATCGGCTGGGGCAGCACCGCCGCCAGCACCGCGCTGCTGCAGTACGAGATCGACACGCACCTGGTCGACCTTGCCAAGCGCTACGGCGAGCGCGATGCGGTGCTGGCCTACCGCGCCTGCGCCGAGGCGATCCCGGCGCTGCGCGAGGTGGCGGCCGGTTTCCGCGGCGTGGACTGCCACCCGATGCAGAGCCTGTACTACGCCAGCAAGCGGCGCCACCGGTCGTCGCTGCAGGACGAGTACGCGCTGCGGCACACGCATGGTTTCGACGTGCGCTGGCTGGACGCCGACGCCGTCCGTGCGGAGTACGGCATTTCCGCGCCCGGCGCGATCCTCAGCGCGCTGGCCGCGCGCGTGGACCCTTACCAGCTCACCTACCGGCTGCTGATGCGGCTGGCCAAGGCCGGCTGCGCCGTGCACGACCGCACCGTGCTGCACACGCTGCAGCCCACCGCACGCGGGGTGACCGCCACCACGCCGGAAGGCGTGCAGATCCGCGCACGGCACGTGGTGCTGGCCACCGGCTATGCCGGCCAGCGTTGGCTGAAGCAGAAGGTCGCACGCAACCGCAGCAGCTACGCCTTCATCACCGACCCGATCGATGCGGCGGCCCTGGGCCCGCTGCTGGACACCATGGTCTGGGAGTCCGCGCGTCCCTACCTGTACATGCGCAGCACCGGCGACCACCGGCTGCTGGTCGGCGGTGAGGACGACGCGGTGGACATCCCCGCCCGGCGTGACAGCCGGGTGGCCAGCAAGACCGGCACCCTGCTCAAGCAGGTGGCCAGGCTGTTCCCGCACCTGCCGCTGCAGCCGGCATTCTCCTGGGGCGGCACGTTTGCCGAAACCGAAGACGGCCTGCCGTTCTTCGGCCCGCACCCGCAATGGGGGCCGCGGGTCCTGTTCGCGATGGCCTACGGCGGCAACGGCATCACCTACTCGATGATCGGCGCGGGCCTGCTGCGGGCCCGGATCGAGCGCCGGAAGCACCCGCTGGCGGGCCTGTTCGGGTTCGGACGGCTGGATTGAACGGAGCGACCCACCGTCCCGACATTGGTTCCCCTTGCATGCAGGGCCACGACAGGCATCATTCAAGCAACGGCTGCTAGCGTCAGCGCTGTCGGCCGCCTTGCCTGCCCCGGAGCTTCCCATGATCCGCCCGCTTTCCCTGCTGCTGTGCCTGTTGGCCCCCGGAGTCGTGCTGGCGCAGTCCGCTGCCGGTGCCACCGGCCCGCAGTCGGCGACCGATCTGGACCTGTCGGTGCCGCAGCAACCGTTGCAGTACCTCAACGATCCCACCCTGCGCGGTGATCCGCCCGGCACCTTCTATGGCGACAAGAGCGGCCGCCGCGCGGCCCCGCGTGGGAGTGCCGCCAACGGCATCGCCGACGTCACCGATGACAAGCTGCGGGTCAACGGCAGCATCACCACCGGTATCGGCTACGCCAAGGGCTTCGGCAACACGCATTACAACGCGGCCGAGTTGAACCTCAACAAGAATTACACCAACGACGACGGCAAGACCCGCAACATGAACCTCAACATCCAGATCAGCGAGGGCAAGGGCCCTGGCTTCTATGGACCGTATGGGGGTGGTTACGGGTATGGCCGCGGCTACTGGGATGCCGCCGGGCCCGGCCCGGTCGGCTGGTAAGCGCCAGGGCTCAGTCCCACCAGCCGTCGCGACGGCTCGACAGCACGCGGCCATCGTGGCCGCTCATGCGCACATCCACGCGCTGGTTGCGGGCGTTGCGCGCTTCCAGCGTCCAGGTGGCACCCTCACGCTCGACCGATTCGATGTGGGTCAGCCCGGCCTTGCCGGCCAGGGTGAGGATCTGCCCGGCATCGAGCAGGGCGCGGCCGCTGCGCGGATCGAAGATCTCGCCCGTGGCCGGGTCGATGATCACCTCGTCCACGCTGCCATCGGCGCGGGTCACATCGGCTTCCCACACGCCGTCGTCGCGTTCCAGCTCGTGCACCTGGGTGTAGCCGGCGGCGCGCAGCTTGGCCTGCACGTCGGCAGCGGACAGATCGGCGGCGAAGGCCGGGGCGGTGGTGAAGGCCATCGCCAGGGCGGCGGCAAGGATCAGCTTGTTCATGGGGGTATTCCTGAAAGGGGCACCGGACCATCCCGGCGCCGCCAGTCTGGCAAGCGCGCTTAAGCGGACCATGAGCCCCGCTGTCAGGAACTGTTTAAAGGCGCCGCGTATACCGTATGCATGACCGCCCTGTCGCTGCTCCTGCCCCTGCTGTTGACCGCCGCCGCGCAGGACCCCATGCGGGTCCTGGATGGCGGCGCGCGCCAGCAGCAGGCGGTGCGCCAGGCCGTGCAGCAGGGCCGCTACGTACCGCTGGAGACGGTGGTGCGCGACGCCCTGCGGCGCTACCCGGGCCAGCTGCTGGAGGTGGAGCTGGATGACGGCAAATACGAAATCGAGATCCTCGGCCCCAACGGCGTGGTGATGGAGCTGGACTATGATGCGACCAGCGGCCGCCTGCTCAAGATGGAAGAGGACTGATGCGACTCCTGCTTGCCGAGGACGACGCCCTGCTCGCCAGCCAGCTGCAGTTGCTGCTGGAGGACGCCGGCTACGTGGTGATCCACAGCAGCGAGGGCCGCGACGCCGAGTACCAGGGCCAGGTGGAGGACATCGCTGCGGCGATCGTCGATCTGGGCCTGCCGGGCCTGGACGGCCTGAGCGTGATCGAGCGCTGGCGCGAGGCCGGGCGTGATTTCCCGGTACTGGTGCTGACCGCGCGCACGCGCTGGCACGACAAGCTGGCCGGCTTCGACGCGGGCGCCGATGACTTCCTGACCAAACCGTTCCAGCCCGAAGAACTGCTGCTGCGGCTGCGTGCGTTGATCCGCCGCAGCGCCGGCCACGCCAGCCCGCGCCTGCAATGCGGACCGCTGCGGCTGGACGTCAACGCCGGCCGCTTCGAACTCGATGGCGTGCTGCTGCCGCTGAGCCCGCAGGAACACCGCATCCTGAGCTACTTCATGCACCACCCCGATGTGGTGATCAGCCGTTCGCGGCTGGGCGAGCACGTGTACGACGCCGGCTTCGACCCGGACTCCAACACGCTCGATGTACTGATCGGGCGGATTCGCCGCAAGCTCGGCAGCACGCTCATCCACACCCATCGCGGCCAGGGCTTCCGGCTGTCGGCGCAGCCATGAAGACCCGCTCGCTGCGCAGCCGCCTGCTGCTGGCCGGTGGCCTGGGCATGGTGCTGGTCTCGGCACTGGCCACCTGGTGGCTGGGCGCGATGTACGAGCGCTCGGCGCGCACCTCGCTGGACCAGCAGCTGGGCAACGATCTCATCGCGGTGTTGGCGCTGGTGGAGATCGATGCGCAGGGTGCGGTGCAGGTCCGCGGCGAACTGGGCGACGAACAGTATCGGCGGGTGTTCTCCGGTGCGTACTGGCAGCTGCAGGACGCGCAGGGCCAGGCGCTGGGGCAATCGCGCTCGCTGTGGGATGAAACGCTCGCGGTGCCGGCCACGCTGCACACCGGGCCGGCCCAGGCGTTCGACACCACCGGCCCGCTGCAGCAACCGCTGCGTGCGCTGGCCCAGCAGGTCACCCTGCCCCGCGCAGGCACCCCGTTGCAGGTGGTGGTGGCGACCGACCGCAGCCAGCTCGACGCGCAGGTGACGGCCTTCCGCCAGCGCACCGCGCTGGCGCTCATCGTCCTGATCGCGCTGTGGTTCGCGGTGCTGGTCACCCAGGTGCATTACGGGCTGCGCCCGCTGGCCCGGCTGGGCCGCATTGCCGAGCAGGTGCGCAATGGCGAGGACGTACGCTTTCCGCAGCAGGGGCTGGTGAAGGAAGTGGCGCCGTTGGCCGGCGAGCTCAACGCGTTGCTGGACCACCACGGGCGCATGGTGCTGCGCGCGCGGCGCAGCGCTGAAGACCTCGCGCATGCATTGAAGACCCCGCTCACCGTGTTGACCACCGAAGCGGCCGGCGACGGCCGGGACTGGCGCAGCACGCTGCGCAGCGAAACCGCGCGCATGCAGGCCAGCATCGACCGTTACCTGGCGGTGGGCGTGGCTGCCGACCACCAGCAGCGCACGCCGGTGGCACCGGTGGTGGCTGCGCTGTGCGGGTTGATGCAGCGCGTGCATGGCGAGCGCGGCGTGACGTTCGCCTGCGATGCGGAGGCGGCCGGCGTGTTTGCCGGTGCGCGCGAGGACCTGGAAGAGATGCTGGGCAACCTGCTCGACAACGCCGGCAAGTGGGCTGCGCGGCGGGTGGAGGTGAAGGTTTCGCGGGCCGGGAACCGCATCCAGATCGAGGTCAATGACGACGGCAGCGGGTTGCCGGAAGACGATCTTGAACGCGTGCTGGGTCGTGGCGTACGGTTGGACCAGCGCGCGCCTGGCAGCGGTCTGGGCCTGGCGATCGTGGCCGATATCGCCGAAAGCTACGGCGGCAGCCTGGTGCTGCGCAATGGCACACCAGGTTTGCAGGCGACGTTGACGTTGCCGGCAGGATAGAGCCGCGCGTCGCCGTTATCAGAGCTTGTGTTACGGGTAGCGGTGCGACGTGGGCGCGTGGCGACGCGTTCTTCCCTGCGGCGTCCATCGGTCTGTCATGCGCGCATCCACCAGCAGTCAATCGCATCCAGCACGATGTGGATGATCAACCCGATCCCGAACAACCGCGTCTTCGTCGGTACGCACAAGCCCGCATAGACCGCGATGGCCGGTGCGGTGTGCAACGGATGGAAACCGATGCTGCAGCGGTTCGGCGCATAGATCGGATCGGCCAGCAGGTGGTCCAGGTCGATGATCCAGCCCAGCAGCAGCAACGCCCAGGCCGACAGGAACCGCTTGCGCCAGAACATCCAGGCCAGCAGGGCCGGCACCGCGGCGTGCAGGAACAGATGGAAGATGGCGCGGCTGCTCATCGAACAGCCGCGCCAAGCGCCTTGAAGGGGCGCGCGCCGATCAGAGCAGCGGCTCGTCGGACAGGTAGGTGTAACCGGTCAGGCCCGCTTCCAGCGCCTCGGACAGCTCCTGCGCGCGTTCCGGCGACAGCTTGGCCGCCGCCACCCGCTCGGCGTAGCTGGCGCGCAGGTCAGCCAGGCTGTAGCCCACGTAATCCAGCATCACATCGGTGGTGTCGCCGCGGCGCTGCTGGGTGATCGCGTAGCCATCGGCCTCGGCCCGCACTTCCACCGCGTCGGTATCGCCGAACAGGTTGTGGATGTCGCCCAGGATTTCCTGGTAGGCACCGACCATGAAGAACCCGATGCGGTAGCTTTCGCCCGCGCGCACCGCATGCAGCGGCAGCGAGGTATCCAGGCTCTCGTTCTCGACATAGGTCTTGACCATGCCATCCGAATCGCAGGTCATGTCGGCGATGATGCCGCGGCGCTGCGGCGCCTCGTCCAGGCGCTCGATCGGCACGATCGGGAACACCTGGTCGATCGCCCAGGCGTCGGGAATCGACTCGAACACGCTGAAGTTGACGAAGTACTTGTCCACCAGGCGCTCGTTCAACTCATCCAGCGCCGGGCGGTGGCTCTTCTCGTCATAGCTCAGGCGTGCACGCACGGCGTGGGCGATGGCGTAGAACAGGTCGTCGATGCGCGCCCGCTGCGGCAGGTCGATCTGGCCCAGCGCATAGCTGGACAGGCCTTCGGCGTGGAAGTGCTGCGCTTCCTGGAACAGCTCCACCGCCGGGCGCTGGTCCAGCTCGTCATGGATCTCGCGCAGGTGGCGGATCGCGGCCGGCTCGTCGTCGTGCTGGTCCGGCACGCGACCTTCCTGCGCTTCTTCGACTTCGGACACGTTGGCGATCAGCACCGCGTGGTGCGCGGTCATCGCGCGGCCGCACTCGGTGACGATTCGCGGCGGAGTCAGGCCGTGTTCTTCGCAGGCATTGGCCAGCGGCTGCACGATGTTGCTGGCGTACGAATCCAGCCCGTAGTTGATCGAGCAGAAGCTGCGCGAACGGGTGCCTTCGTAGTCCACGCCCAGCCCGCCGCCCACGTCCACGTGGGTGATCTTCGCGCCCAGGCGCGACAGTTCCACGAAGTAGCGGGTGGCTTCGCGCATGCCGTTGGCGATGTCGCGCACGTTGGAGATCTGCGAACCCATGTGGAAGTGCAGCAGGCTCAGGCAGTCGGCGTACTCGGTGTCGCGCAGCGATTTCCACAGGTCCAGCAACTGGCGCGGGGACAGGCCGAATTTGGCCTTGTCGCCGCCGCTGTTCTGCCACTTGCCCGCGCCCAGCGAGGCCAAGCGCATGCGCACGCCCAGGCCCGGCTTCACGTCCAGGGCCTTGGCTTCCTCCAGCACCAGCTTCAGCTCGGAGGGCTTTTCAATGACGATGAAGGTCTGCAGGCCCAGCTTGCGGCCGATCAGGGCCAGGCGGATGTACTCGCGGTCCTTGTAGCCGTTGCAGACGATCAGGCCGCCCGGGCGCGACAGTGCCAGCACCGCCATCAGCTCCGGCTTGCTGCCTGCTTCCAGGCCAAAGCCTTCGCCGTGGTGGCTGGCCAGGGTGCCGGCCACGCCACGGTGCTGGTTGACCTTGATCGGGTACACCGCCGTATAGCCGCCGGCGTAATCCCAGTCGGCCTGGGCCTGCCCGAAGGCGGCCTGCAGCTTGCCCAGGCGCTGCCCCAGGATGTCCGGGAAGCGCACCAGCAGCGGCAGCTTGGCCCCAGCCGCGCGCGCGGCGTCCACCACCTTGGGCAGGGACACCACCGGGCCGTCCTGGCCAGTCGGTCTCACCACCATGTGTCCTGCCTGATCCACGTCGAAGTAGCCATCCGCCCAATGCGGAATCGAGTAGGTCTTGCGGGCTTGGTCGAGGGACCAATCGGTCATTGCAGTCGGCCTGGTTGGTAAAAAAGGGGGTGCATGATAACGCCTATATGGCGACAGCTCCGTTATCATGCG
Source organism: Stenotrophomonas sp. PS02300 (assembly GCF_029959395.1). Lineage (NCBI taxonomy): Bacteria > Pseudomonadati > Pseudomonadota > Gammaproteobacteria > Lysobacterales > Lysobacteraceae > Stenotrophomonas > Stenotrophomonas sp. PS02300. Next base: position 62,930 of record NZ_JASCOP010000001.1, on the reverse strand, counting down.
CGCCCGCGCCCGTGCCCAGGCTGGAACCTGAACAGGCTTGCCCGGCTCCATCCCCCCTCCGAACAGGACCGTTATCCCATGACTGACAACAACAACTGGTACATCGAGCATTTCGAGCGCACCGGCTCGGCCATCGGCTACCGCCTGACGGGCAAGCTGGACGAAGTGCAGTCCCCGTTCCAGAAGATCGAGATCTTCGCCACCACCGACTGGGGCAACCTGATGACCATCGATGGCGCCATCATGTTGACCAGCAAGGACAACTTCTTCTATCACGAGATGATCAGCCACCCGGTGCTGTTCACCCACGCCGCCCCCAAGCGCGTGGTGATCATCGGCGGCGGCGACTGCGGCACCCTGCGCGAGGTGCTCAAGCACCAGGGCGTGGAGAGCGTGACCCAGTGCGACATCGACGAGCAGGTCACCCGCATGGCCGAGAAGCACTTCCCGGAACTGTGCGATTCCAACCATGACCCGCGCGCCGAGCTGATGTTCGACGACGGCGTGGCCTACATGGCCAACTGCCCGGCCGGCAGCGTGGACGTGGTGATCGTCGATTCCACCGACCCGGTCGGCCCGGGTGAGGGCCTGTTCAACAAGGCCTTCTACGAGAGCTGCTTCAAGGCGCTGAAGGAAGACGGCATCCTGGTGCAGCAGTCCGAATCGCCGCTGATGCAGCTGGACCTGATCAACGAAATGCGCACCGAGATGGGCAAGGCCGGCTTCCAGTCGTTCAAGACCCTGCCGTTCCCGCAGCCGTGCTACCCCACCGGCTGGTGGAGCGTGACCCTGGCGCGCAAGGGCCAGAGCAGCTTCGACTTCCGCCAGGCCGATTCGGCTTCCAAGAACTTCGACACGCTGTACTACACCGCCGCGCTGCACACCGGCGTGCTCGTCACCCCGCCGTTCGTGGCGGCCGCCCTCAAGGGTTGATTGAACCGCGTACCGACCAACGGTCGGTACCTACCGGGTGTATGACGACCGTTGGTCGTCACACGCACCAAAAAAGAAACCCGCGCTGGCGACAGCGCGGGTTTTTCATTCCGGTAGGTATCGACCGTTGGTCGATACGGGCCTCAAAGGGCCCAGATCCCCGCGATCACCAGCAGCACCAGCCCCCACTTGATCGCGTGGTAGGCGAACGCGCTGCGCGCGCGCAGCGCCTTGGCCTTCAGGCGCACCTTGTACAGGCCGCCGAACGCCTTGTTCACCCCACCGGTCGGGTCACCCGGCAGGTTCGGCGAAGCGCCACCGGCCAGCAGCGTGGCCGCCACCGCACGGTTGAACAGGCCCGGCAGGCCGAAGCGCAGTGGGCGCGCGATATCGCAGAACAGGATCACCCGGTCCGCATCGGTCTCGTTGTGCGCGTGGTGGATGTAGGTTTCGTCGAACATCATCCACTCGCCATCGCGCCAGCTTTTGCGGATGCCGTCCACCTCGATGTAGCAGCGGTCATCGTTCGGGGTGGCCAGGCCCAGGTGCAGGCGCAGCGAACCGGCGAACGGGTCGCGGTGCGGGCGCAGCTCGCTGCCCGGCGGCAGCTGGGCGAACATGGCCGCACGCACGTCCGGAATCGACTCCAGCAGCGCGGTGGTCTTAGGGCACAGCGACTTCGCCGAGGGATGCGACGGCCCATACCACTTCAGATAGAAGCGCTTCCAGCCGCGGCGGAAGAACGAATTGAAGCCGGCGTCGTTGTACGAGCTGGACGGGGCAATCTTCTCCGCATCGCGCAGCGCCAGTGCCTCGTCACGGATCATCGTCCAGTTGGCGCGCAACGGTTCCAGCTGGGGGAAGTCCTTGCCCGGGTCCAGGAACGGCGTGGTCGGCACCTTGGAGAACAGGTACATGATCACGTTGATCGGTGCCATGAAGCTGGAATGGTCGAGCAGCTGGCGCGACCAGCGCGCGCGCACCTTGCCGCGGTAATGCACGTACAGCACGCATGCCACGAACAGGGCCACCACAATAATCTTGATCATCAAGCATCCACCGGCCGCTGCCGGACGCCCATGCGGGCCAAAAAGAGGGGGAGAGCCGGGCGCGACGGAGACGTGCCGTCAGGTGCGGTGCTGCCGCGCAGGCCGTGTTCAACACCGCTATGGTCCGCACCCACCCGCTCCCGGTCAAGTTGGCCGCGCGGGACATTCATGTCCACGTGTGGGAGCCCGGGCGGGCGCCAAGCAGCCCACCGCAGCCACCAGTTCGGCCGCACAGGCCGTCCAAACAACTGATTTTGTTGATGATCTGCGGGATATTTGCGTTTCACGCCGCGCTGACGCGACAAACTGTTCCACGTCCGATTACGACATTTCTCTGACAAATGCTGGTTTCGTGTACTCCCGAGTACTAAAATTAACGAAATCTTAGCCCTCCCCCATTCAGCAGCACCGGTACGCCTGACGCTTTGCGCCGACCGCCGGGTCGCCCCAGAACGTCATGAATACAATCGTTGCTTCGTGTGTCGACGACACCGCCCCCGCCGAGCTGCTCAAGCGCGGCGAACGCCTGCTTGAACCCGATGTCTACCGCACCTGCCTGAATGGGCAGCCGGCCGTGGTCAAGGACTACACCCGCTACCGCGGCACCCCGCTGTCGCCCATCGCGCGCCTGCTGGTCCGCCGCGAGGCCCGCATCCTGCAGCGCCTGGCTGGCTGGAAGCACGCCCCGGCCCTGCTGGGCACCATCGGCGGCCTGGCGCTGGGCATGGAGTTCATTCCCGGCCAGACCCTGAGCGCGGCCCAGTCGGTGGGCATCGAGGTGTTCGAACAGCTGCAGTACGCGCTCGAGCGCCTGCATGCGGCCGGCATCACCCACAACGACCTGCATGGCACCAACGTGATGGTCAACGGCAACGTGCCGGTGCTGGTGGACTTCACCTCGGCCTGGCGCAGCCCGCGCTGGCTGCCGGTGCACCCGGTGTCGCGCCAGCTGCGCCGCAGCGACCGCAAGAACCTGCTCAAGATGCGCCAGCGCCTGACCGGTACCCGCCCCAGCGCCGCCGAAGCGGCCCAGGTGGCCGACCCGCGCTGGGTGGCCGGCGTGCGGGTGGCCTGGAAGCGGTTCTACCGGTGGTTCAAGGGTTAAAGCGCGTCGGCGTCCAGTTCGCCGGTGCGGATCCGCACCACGCTGCCCAGGTCGTAGACGAACACCTTGCCGTCGCCGATCTTGCCGGTGCCGGCGGCCTTGACGATGGCTTCCACCACCTCGTCGACCTGGCCGTCGGTGACCGCCACTTCAATCTTCACCTTCGGCAGGAAATCCACCACGTACTCGGCGCCCCGGTACAGCTCGGTGTGCCCCTTCTGCCGCCCGAAGCCCTTGACCTCGGTCACCGTGATCCCGGTGACCCCGCGTTCGGCCAGCGCTTCGCGCACATCATCGAGCTTGAACGGCTTGAGCACCGCCATGACCATCTTCATTCGTCTGCTCCTGTCTTCGCGGCAGAGGATAACGCCTGTCCCCCGGTGAACGCGATGCACCCTGATCGCGCCGGTTCCTGCGGTGCGGATTATCCTTACCCGTGAAGCCCGGCCCGCCTGATGGTGGTTGCGGCTCGCCACGCCGAGAATTTCCCCACCCGCGGAGACCCCATGATTGACCTCAACCAACTCGATGATCTGGCGCGCCGCCTGAGCGACATGGTCCCACCGGGGCTGCGCCAGTCGCGCGAAGAACTGCAGGCCACCTTCAAGAGCGCGCTCCAGGCCGGCCTGGGCAAGCTGGACCTGGTGACCCGCGAGGAATTCGATGTGCAGCGCGCCGTGCTGCTGCGCACCCGCGAGAAGCTGGAAGCGCTGGAGAAGACCGTGGCCGCGCTGGAAGCGGCCGCCCAACCGCCGGCCGAGCGCCCGGCCCCGTAAAAGGAAACCCGATGAGCCTGGCGCTGGTGCACAGCCGTGCCCGCGCCGGCGTTCACGCGCCCGCGGTCCGGATCGAAGTCCTCCTCTCCGGTGGTTTGCCGCATACCCAGATCGTCGGCCTGCCCGAAGCGGCGGTGCGCGAATCGCGTGACCGGGTACGCGCCGCATTGGTCTGCGCCCAGTTCGAGTACCCGCAGCGACGCATCCTGATCAACCTGGCCCCGGCCGACCTGCCCAAGGAAGGCGGTCGCTTCGACCTTGCCATTGCGCTGGGCATTCTTGCCGCCAGCGACCAGATCGATCGGCAGCTGCTGGCCAACTACGAATTCCTGGGCGAACTCGCCCTGACCGGGGAGCTGCGGGGCGTGGACGGTGCGCTGCCTGCGGCCATCGCCGCGGCGGAACTGGGCCGGACCCTGATTGTCGCCAGCGCCAACGGCGCCGAAGCCGCCCTGGCCCAGCACGCGGATGTCCGCGTCGCCCGCACCCTGCTGGAGGTGTGCGCCGCGCTGGAAAGCCGCTCGCTGCCACGTGCCGTACCGGCGCCGGTGGTCCCGCTGGCGGTGCCGGACCTGCGCGATGTGCGCGGCCAGCAGCAGGCGCGACGCGCACTGGAAGTGGCCGCCGCTGGCGGGCACCACCTGCTCCTTCTTGGCACGCCGGGTTGCGGCAAGACCCTGCTGGCCTCGCGCCTGCCGGGCATCCTGCCCGACGCCAGCGAAGCCGAAGCGCTCGAAACGGCCACCATCGCCTCGTGCAGTGGGGCTGGCATCGACACGGCCCGCTGGCGTCACCGCCCCTACCGCGCGCCCCACCACACCGCCAGCGCCGTGTCGCTGGTCGGTGGCGGCTCGTATCCCCGGCCCGGCGAGATTTCGCTGGCGCACAACGGCGTGCTGTTCCTTGACGAGCTTCCCGAGTGGAGCCGGCACACCCTCGAAGTACTACGCGAGCCGCTGGAATCGGGCACGGTCATGGTCGCCCGCGCCGCACGCACCCACGCGTTCCCTTCGCGCTTCCAGCTGGTGGCAGTCATCGAGTGTATTCTAGGAAATGTGTACCTACCGACCACGCGGCTTAAGCTATTGGAACCGAACACTTTTTTTTTATCCACTGCTGAGGGATCACTAGGATCGCGTATAGCAGGGAGCGAGAAGCGAGATCTTGCCATTTCAGTGGAGCGTCAACGCGGAGGCAGGCGCAGCATCGGCACCAGCTTGCTGGATCTGTCAGATTGGCCAGCGGATTCAGCGCTTTACCAAGCGGTAGTCGCCTTCCAGCAAAAAGCCCTCTTGACACCTATGCCTTGCGGCCCGGTGTCCTCCTTCAGACGGGCACTCAAGTGCCTACAGATCGGTTCCATCGCTTTGTTGCGAAAGCGTGTAGACCAAATCACCGCAGGAGAGGTAGTTGCGTTACTGCATGCTATCGAGGGCGACCTTCAGAGCACGCAGGGCCTCTCCATTAATACTAGGACCAAGTACTCAGCGGCGCTTCGTCAGGTCATCACATCCGGGCCTGACGTTCTCAAGGACGGAAATAGTTTGCAGCACACGATCCAAGAACACTTTCCCCGACTACGTCGCCCGCCGAAGCTCCGCCGAAATGATCTTCCGGCAAGTATTGCCGTCCAATCTCACGAAGACTGGGACGATCTACGCCAGAAGACTCACGCGCTCCTGCAGAGTCGCAATAATGCGATTGAATCCGCGATCGCCAATGAGTTTGCGGCGTACGAGCGTCTCTGCACGTGGCAGGAGGAACTGCTAATCGTCCAAGTTCCAGAAGGCACGCGCGACCTGGTCCTTCGCTGGATGAACGCATCGAACCCTGTCGGGGGGCGTGTCAGATTACAAGATGCTCCGATCAGCGACATCGTCGCAGTGCTTCTGCAGGAGCAAACCGGCCCGCGCACGGCATACGCAGCGAACGGTTGGCCCATCGGACGTTATCCCGTGCAAGAGGAGTTCGCAGCGCTTGAAGGTTTCGGCGCATACCTATTTCGCGCGGTATCTTCACCATGGTTCCACGCACGCGATCGACTGCCCAACGCGGTGTTGACCGCCATCTTTCTTGCCCTAATGCTACACACGGGCTGGAACACCGGCTCGGTGGGCTCGCTCACCCTTAATGGCATTCAGCCACTTGTCCAAGGAGGGTATCGACTTCAAGGATACAAAGGCAAAACCGACGACGACACTCCAGTCGTAGACATCCCACCTTCCGCGAGAATGGTGTGCAAGGCGGTTTCCTTACTTCTATGGAACCGTAGCCAACTGGAGAAGGCCGGACTGATAGACGCTTCCGAACGTCGTGTCTGGTTTGGCTGGCAACGCGACAACTTCTCCAACATCACAGCCTTCACCTCGGACAAGCGAATCCACGCCTTCTGCGAGAGAAATGGCCTAGAACGCTTCAGACCTTCGGAGATACGAACGCTGAAGGCTGGGCTCACTTACCTCCCGCAGCGTGATCTCGAGGCGGTACGCGTCCTACTTGGACATAACGACTTGACCGTCACTGATTCGTACCTCCGTGACACGCTCTTCTTCCGCATGAACGAAGCAAACATGCTTCAGTTTCAGCGCCGCATCGAGACCACGATTACTTTCGCTCAAGGCGGCGAGACCCTCGTAGATAAGCGCCAACTACGATTGCTCGATGTCGATGCCGCGCTCATGCTACCCACCGGTGACGGGGGCTTGTGCACGAACCCTTTCTCCGGACCACCAGGCCACTCAATGGAAACCGACGAACCATGTGCGGGCTTGCATTGCCAGACAGGGGTGGGCTGTCCTCACTATCGGCTTCACGCCGACGAGCACACGCTAGAGATGGCACTACGAACCCAGAGTTACTATCGCGCACGTTGGTTCGAGCTCTCACGCTCCAATCCTGAGGCATTCTCCCGCATTCACCTTCCTCGCCTGCTGTATATGCACGTGCTATTGAAGATCGTGCAGGACCGTCGCCCAGACCTTCTCCGAAACGCGCAAAGGGCACTGACATGATGCTGCCTAAAGCACGACTTGGTTCCGAATCCGCTTCCACTGCATCCGATCCCTATCTGGTTCAGTCCAACCGCTTGACTCTGGAAGGGACTTACCTGAGCTATCGAGCAGACGACAGCACTCACCAATTTGATCTGTCCGAACTATTTCTCCCTCCGACCAGCTCGCACCAAGCCGTATCACGGCTGCCCGACGAGCCGGCGTACTTGGCCACCGCACTGGCCATCGCCGATCGCCGACTGCTTAGCGCAAAAACGGGCATGCCTGCGCCGCGCATGCTTAGTCGCCAGCTCTACCTGTTCCGCCATACTCTCGACTGGCTACGTGCACACGGTGTGTATCGCCTATCTGACGCTACTTCAGAACACACCAGCACCTTGATCAAAGAGTTTGTTACCCGTGGCTGGCCCGGAGCATTGGACCTGACCGCCCGATGGCACCGCGCTCTTGATGTGATCACACCTGACGAGCTCGCCCGCGGTTTCCACTACCGCATTCAAGGTGGCTCTATCGCGCACATCGAAACGCTTCTGCAGCCTTTCTGGCGAGCACGACTAGGCTGGGGCGGGATTCTGGGACTTCCAGAGATCATCAAGGCGCGCATCGAGAGCATGGTGGATGCACCACTCTCGCAGGGATGGACAGACCGGTCCGTCATCTCAGACGGTGCTCCAGGAGAAGGAGTAGTTCATAACACACTGGGCTGGCTTAACGACTGGTGCAATCTACCCGCTACTGTTGATCGCCTTCGGCACCGCGTTGCTAACCGACCCTCGCATGTCGCAGCGCGTATGTCACTTAAGGCAGCAGGGCGCACCGACAACCTCAGCCTGCCAACGGCGATTGATCTTCTGAAGGCTTCCTTGCGCCTTCTGTATGACGTCGCGCCACGCGTTGTTGAACTCTGCCAGTACGCAAAGGCTGTCCAGTGCGCCGTTACACCCGCCCCAATCCTATCGGCCGAATGGCTGCAGTCACAGCCTATTACCAAAGAACTTGGCACGCTGACAGGAAAGCCCGTGGCCCGCTGGGTTAATAGCGGCCATTACGGCAAGCAGGATGATGTGTATACGGTGGAACAGTTGATTGGTGCAGTCCAGGGAGCGTGCGGCGTGCTATTGGCCGCGATGAACGCCCGCCGACAGCGAGAGATCTGCGATCCTCATATTGGCGTGCGCGTGGGCGACCTAGAAGTTCTCGATGACGATCTTGGGATCTATCAGACAAGCTTCTACATCCAGAAGACGTACTTCGATCGCCATACCTTCTACATCAATCGCACCTCTGCCGATTCCCTGCGCTGCCTAGAGATGCTTAAAATTGCCTGCGCTCCGTTCGATACCGCGATCACTGCTGGTGATAGCTTATTCGCTTGCGGGCGACGCACCCAAGTTGGAGTGAAGCCAGAAGCCCACTATGCATTCACCTTCGATAAGGGGCGCACGCGATCTTTATCGAGCTTCTTGCAGGTAGCGTTTGGCGACGCGGAACGTTCTCCCTTCTCCACTCATATGTTCCGACGCTTCTATGCAATTCTTTACTACCATCAGTACGACCACGCCGAGTTGCGCGCGCTCAAGCAACATTTGCGACATCTTGACGTAGCGATGACGCGAGTATACGTCACCGATCCCGCATCACGCCCATTAGCTGAGCAGATCCGCGCTACCCTGGGACGCGACCGGTTCATGGTCGCTAATGAGAAGGTGCGCACTGCACTCGATGAACAGCAAGGTGACCTGGACGCTGCATTGGCTGAGGTTGAGCGAGAGAAATTGGAGCAGGCGATCGAACAGGTTCTGGAAGGTAGACCCACCGCAGGAGGCTTTAGTCGTGTTGTGCGGAAGCTGTATCGACAGATGTCTTCGCAGATCACGATAGGCGCTGATCAGATACCCGAGATTGCCGATAAGCTCGCCGGGCGCGGCTACCGAGTGCGGCCAATGAGCCATGGCCAATGCCACGCGCCAGACAGCAATCGTCACCTGAAGGCGCGATGTGAGCGCGCAGGCGAGCTTGCACGCGAGCATGCTGGTGCGCGCCAATGTCACGCCTGCCCCTATCATTTCAACAATGAGGCTTACTTGGAGAACCTGCAAGAGGACTTGCGGCAACTGGAGCAGGAAGCGCACGACATTCTGCTACCCCCGATGCAGCAGGCACGCGCTCGCTTTGATCACTCCAATCTTGACCGCTTGATCAGTCTCACACGGGAGAACATGGACTCCAATGCCGAGCACATGCGCGCCTTGCGGGCTCAGCGGGCCAAGTCATGAAGACCTCAGCTCACCAGTCGCAAGTTGCCAAGCAGGCCGCGCAGGCGGCAATCGACCGAAAATTGGCTGTGCTGCGCGACTGGGCAAGCAACGGCATCCCCTATCGGCACGACGCGAGTGGACACACCTTGCTGGATACGCATGACAGAAAGCTACTGGAATATTTTCCGTCGAGCTTGCGTCAATTCAAGCAATGGGATGGTTCGCAGAACTCACCTGAACTGAGGACCGCCTTGCCCAGGCTGAGTGTTACAGGCAACGATACACTTGCGAAACGACCAACCAGTACAGAGCAGGCGGTAAGACTGATCGCCACCTTGCGAGATCGCGCAAGGAGCCAAATGGAAGAAGGGCGAGCGTCGACCCTGCGCCGCCTTGAGGTGGAGCTACGATTGACGCGCCAGGCCGTAGACCTGCGTATTGGGGAAATCCGAGAGCAACAGCGTCAAATTCGGGACTTGCGTCGTGATTACTCAAACCTGCAGGCCAAGCATCAAGGCGAAACTGAAGAGTTCAAACGCGTGTTCGACCGCTTGAGCAGTGCTCTGAACGAGGAGCGCGGGCGCAACGCAGAGTTAGCCGCTCTGATGGCAAAAATTACTCCGCTGAGGAAGAGCGGCCATGGCACCTAAGGCAAATGATCCAGGCATCTCTTTGGTGGAACGACTGGAGGGCTGGCTCACCGAGGGCCATAGGGTTCCGCGAATTCGTGGTCGGGTAAACCGTGCTGCTCTGTGTCGCTTGGTTGGCCTTAGCCGGTCTTCGGCCAACAGTAACGTCGACCTGCGCGCACTGATAGATTCACTGGATGGTGGCGACGACTCCCTGTCTTATCCTTCAAACACCAGATGCCCCACTCAGGCGGTAATCGAGCACGAACTCGCCAGACTGCGCGAAGAGAACGCGCAACTCAAGCGTCAACTGAAGTCCGTCTCATGGCTACTGTCATCCGGTCGGATCATTCGATCATGAAGGGCACATTAGCGAACGAGGATCCGGTGTGGCACATCGGCATGATTGAAAGCGTACTGGAGATTGATGAAGCTGGCCTGTTTGTACGCTGGCAAACCGAGAATGGAGCTTGGCGCATCCATGTTCCCACTGGCGTACTGCCCGCTGGACCCAAGACAGGGCAGGTATGGAGATTCTTGGGGAGGGCGATGCATCACCCTATGGGTGGAGAGCTATGGCAAGTTCAGCGCGGAGAGCGCGCCCTGCCCCCAGGTGCTCTGATTTCACGCTTTCTGAGCTACCACATTCCAGGCTTGGTGGAATACCGGGCGGCGCGCTGGCAGAAGCGTTGGCCCGGATCACTTGGTGATGCTCTTACTAGAGCCCGATACACAGAACTCGCGGAAGTGCTCGCCCCCCACCCGTTAGCGGACTGCTGGGCCACGCAAGCTGTGGAGTACTGGCAGCGCCAGACCCACCATTTGGCATTGGTGCGAGAGATGAACGAGCACGAAGCAAGCGACGAGTTGGCCGCACATATGCTGGACCATTATGGCGAAGCTGCCGCTGCGATGCTAAACGATGACCCTTATAGAATGCTCGCCTTTGCGTCCTTTGCTACGGTGGACGCCATTGCGGGCAATCTCGGCGTTCAATCTCACGACCTTCGTCGGCTGCGTGGCGCCGTGGATGACCTGATGCATCAGGCGCTCGATGTTGGACGGGATGCATTGCCGGATTCCGACTTGCGAGAGGCGCTGGTGAGCGTCTTAGGTGATCGCGTAGGTGCAACGCTAGCTATCTCTGCTTCGTGTCAATCTGGCCGCATTGTCAACGCCCCACGGGATGCGTGGATCAGTGATGCAACAAGCCATGTGATCACATTCGTTGCAACGCGGCTCCATATGATGTGTAGCGGCGATGCAGGCGGCGCTTGGGAACCTGCGGATCGTCCAGAAGTAGACGCGCAACCCTCGGAGCCGAGAAGAATTCACTGGGTGCGAGGGTGGACGGATACCAACCAAATCGCACAGCTACATAGCCGCCTTGAAACCGCGCCACAGGGTGGCATCACAGTTGTCGTGACTGATAGCGCGGTCGTCACCAACTGTCTACGGACTCGATTGCCTGGCGCCACTATCGTGGAACAGCAGAAAATCGGCATGCCCTGCGCCTTGCTGGAAAGCGCGACCCGGGTGATATGGGTCACCGCCAGAGCCAGGGTTCGTGTCTTAGCCCGCATTCTGGCCAACGTGCGGCACGTATGCTGCCTGACCGTCGTCGATGATGGATCAGCACGATCTGGGGACGATGTCGTGGCGACGATGTTGAAGCGCTGCGAATCGGAGGAGACGCGGCTAGCGCAATTAGTCACCGATGATGGACGTATCCCCGCGATTGACTCAGATGGTGTCTTACAGCTGCCTTCGTACGACTCTCGACGGGCTGACCGCAAAGGTGATTTGGTGCTTCAGATAGCGCAACAGCAGCTCGAGGCTGCACTACTGGGGGTATGCTATCAAGCTGCTTTAGAGGGTTCGGTGTGTGTGGTGGGGCTGAGCGATTCCCAGCGCGATGCCCTTCTGCGGCAATGGCATCACAAACACATGCGATGCACCAACATCGTCGAGATGCACACTGGAACGGCTCCCCATAGCTGGTTCGAGGGGAGTGAATTCGAAACCTTGATCATCGTCTGGCCGACGGCACAGTCGCCAACTATCGGCTGGTGGGAGGAAGTTCACTGCCTTGCCAACCAGCGCACGGTCGTGGTTGCCACCCAGATGCTGAAGATCGATTCCAGCTCTGACCAGTTGATATCTTTAGCCGTGCCCAAGATCACCGACCCCGTATCACTCAACGACCGAGTGGAGGTGGTAATTTGATTTGCGTCGACAGAGTCGTCCTACGTAAGGACCGCGCCCATGACGGACGGATATTCTGGCATCTAACGGGATCTGATGGCCATACTGACTGGCCATTCTTGGATTACATCATTGACTGCATTGATACGCAGCAGTTGGCTAACAAGACGGTTGAAAACCGCGCCTACACACTGGTGAAGTGGTATCGATACTTAGCCGAACGGAGACTTGAACTGTGGCAAGCCTCGGATAACTTGATCAAACAGTTCCGCGATGGGCTGATGGCACGTGATGCGATCAATAGCAGTGGCGACCAGCAGGCCCGGCGGCGCACAGTCAACCTTGACTTGCGCAACGTTTACTTGTTCTACGCTTGGTTACAGCGGGATTACGTGTATGGCAACGGCCGTCGTCTACTCGGTCGCACAGCTTGCCAGATTACAAGCACGTTGGTGGATGAAAGATCCGAAAAGATAGCTTCACCACGTAAGCGCTATCCGTTGACCTTCCGCAATGCCGGAGAACGTAGCAAGCACAGGATGGGCTTTGTACCAGGTGAAGCCGATCGCGCCGCGCTCACCGAGTACTTCTACGATACCTGCCCGCCAGATCAGGCGCGTCGGAACTGCCTTCTTTTTGGGCTGGCGTGGGCCGTCGGATGGCGACGGGGATCGATCCTCAGCCTGACCACAGGTGACTTCGATCCCGCACGCAATCGGCCTGACACGGACCTACAGATAGCACCATCGGCACAGAAATTTGGCTACAGCAATAGTTTCAGTGTGCCCGCTGGCGCTGCATTGCAGGTGCTTGATTACATCGACAACGAAAGACGCGCGATCATCCAACGTACGGATAGTGTGAGTCGCGCTGTATTTCTCAACGAGAGGACCGGGAATCCACTCACCGCTGGCGCTGTATCCACGATGTTTAGCAAGGCCCGCATTGCGCTTGCTTGGCCCAGGGGAGCTGGGCTTCACGCTTGGCGACGCGGATTCACCAACGCCTATCTGGAGCGCGAGTTGGACGCCCGCATTGAACTGGGCTTAGACACAGGAGGCGATGCAATCGCGATGTCAATCGCAAGTGCACTTGGCCAAGAAAGCCTTGGCAGCCAAGCTGCTTACGTACGAGATGTACAGCGACGTATACGCGGAACTGCGACCTTTAGGGACAAGGAGGAACACGTCCGCCTATCCGATGAGAATGCTCACCTCCGCGGCCAGATCGCTTCTCTACGTGAGGCCCTAGCGAAGCGAGGTGTTGGCAATGACCGTGCATGAGATGTTTGCGGATTTCTTTTTCGCAAGCCGATCCTTGCTTGTGCACCGCGACGTGGCTGTCCGCCGGAAGAGCATCGAAGCATGGGGGGTCTACGTTCAGTTGTCATTTCCATTGATTGCCGAGGTCGGACGTTCATTGTTGAGAATGAATGCAGGCGGACGCCAAGACCCCAATCACAACTTATTGATTCGTCTGGGAGTCGCTGCAGTTGAGTCAGAGTGATCGTTCACGCCTAACGAACCTTCTGCCGCCTCGGTGTCACTTGCAAGCTACTGGAACAGGTAACCCAGTCCAACCGGCCCCACTGCGAACTACGGGCTCAAGCATTCGCCTAACCAGTAGGCGCGCGAGATAGACAGAGACACGCCAAAGGAGCAATGTGTGCGCAAGCATCTTTCGCAGAGACAGGGGATGAAGCCGACAATCTTGGCGCTGGACCTTGAAGGAACGCTCATCTCCAATGCAATCAGTCAGATTCCCAGGCCCGGACTCTGCCGGTTCCTGGAGGACGTCCGAACGCGATTTGATCGATTGATGATCTTCACCACTGTTCCCGAAGAGCGATTTCGGACCATCGCCACACTTCTGGCTCGAGATGGCAGTGCCCCTGACTGGTTTGCATCACTCCAGTACATCAACTGGTCGGGGAAGACAAAGGACCTACGACTCATTTCGCCACATCTAGGTCAAGCGCTGTTACTCGATGATTACGGCCCCTATGTGCATCCTGGCCAAGAGCATCTATGGGTGAAAATTCCTTTGTTTGGATCTCCCTATCCAGCAGAAGACGACGGCCTCAGCCTCGCAATGGAACGCCTGCTTGGATGCCTCAATGATGGCGACGAACTCTCTATCACCTAGTAGCTGGCGAGTAAGGAGCCAACTAGCTGCGAGTTTTTTATGAACCCTGAGCCTGATCCATGCCGCTAAAGCAATCGCATTAAGCCGATATCTAAGAGTGTCACGAGTCACGATCAACGCGACTAGCTCATGCCGTTACAGCAACCCTTGGGGTACTTTCCGGCGACACATAGCTCTGATCCAGTCGACTGGCCACAGTGCCGCGCACCATCTTCCATGCGCGGCCGAACTGCACAGTGGCGTCGGGACCAGCCACACTTTTCGGAAGTGAATAGGCCAACCTAGGCAGGCTCAGATCAGCGATCTTTGGCAGCTTGCAGTGTCTCGATTCGTTTAAACAGCTGCTGTTACGCGACCTTCATGCCTTCGTCCTCCAGCGGATAAGGAGATCCGAACAGCGGTATCTCCACCCAGAACTTCTCCTGCCCGGGGTGGACGTAGGGGCCATGGTCATCCAGTAATAGCGCCTCGCCAAGGCGAGCAGACACAAAGCTAAGATCCTTGGTCTTGCCGGACCATTTCACATATCGAAGCTGCGCGAACCAGGCCGGAGCACTGCCCTCGCTGACCAGCAGGGCGGCGATGCTGCGCATCCGGTCCTCAGGAACGGTGGTAAACATCACCAGCTCCCCAAATCGCGATCGCGCATCCTCAAGAAATCCATAGAGGCCAGCCCGTGGGATCTGGCTGATGGCGTTAAAGATGAGTGTTCCTTCCAGGTCCAATGCCAGGATAGAGGGCTTCATGTCTGGCCCCTCAAAGGTCGCGTCCACTTACATTGCCCCTCCCCAAGGGCTTGTCGATCACTTAAGCCTTCTGACAAGGATCAGCCCGCCGTGCTTCGGTGTCGTACGCTGGCTCGGACCTGGTAGGGACAGCACCTGAATTACCCCAATTGAAGTTCAAGATAGTCCCGGACCGCCTGCAAGCTACCAGCAGCCCCGCTGCACAATGGCCTGACGGCCGGGTCACCACCGAACAATGGCGCAGAGTTGGCGCGATGGATCCAGGTATCGGCTTGAGCCGCATCAGGGAACAGGGTGTGCAAGGCCCTGTAGATCGAAAGGATGTACCCGATCCGCAAAAGGACCGAATCATCAACCATTCCTTCCACGGACTCATCTAACCGAGGCAGGTCGGGCACCCCAAGGATCTGGCGTTGCTCATTGTCAGACAGCCGCCACGCCTGCGAGATCCGTATGAAAGTCCGAACCGCGGCACCTTTCACGTCTTCGATTTGGCCAACCGATGGTTGAGGCATGGTCCAAAAACCTCCTTGTGGTCTGGTCCGAGAATACTCTCAAAATCCGACCTTATCCGGCACAGGTCCCGGCCAGGCCATGACAGGCCATTTGGTCACGATGGCATCCCAAAGCAGAGGCGCAGGACTCCACCCAAAAGAAGAAGGCGTGCCGGGTACGGCACGCCCTTCCGTTACATCTGTCGAGTTATTAGGGACTCGGGCGGTGCGTCCTTAGGACTCACCGGAGTTGGTGCCCGGCGTGCGCGCGGACCACATGCTGGCGGCGGCATTTACCGGTTCCTGGTATTCCAGAACAGCCTGCGCCAGTTCGTCAGGAGATTGGGCGGACAAGATCCGTTCCTCCAAGCCCTGCATGCCAGACTGAAGATCATCGATCTCGCTGTCAATTGGACCGCGCAAGGGATGAGCATCGTTCATCGCACCCTGCAGAGCCTTCAGGTTCGTCCACGCGTGGCTCTTTGTGACTTCCAGTTGGTCCGGGATGTCAGAGCACTGTGCCCAGCTCATGAACGCGTGCTTACGATCAACGCTGAGCCCGGATGCTGCACTGAAGGTCGTCACACCAAAATTGGTGATGAGATCTAACGTGCTGGGCGTGTCGGTATTTGCTTCATTCCTTTCCATTTCTCTAATCACTGGTGAAAGTACTCGCGACAGTCCCCTTGGACGGCAGGTCGAGGCTGGCAGTGCCGGCAACTCAGTTTTAGCACGATCACCTGTCACTGCAAGCTACGAGCTAATTTTTTACCGGCGAGAATCAAGAACTTAGATTTGCTGCGACTGAAACAGCTTAAATGGTGGGTCGGAAGTCGCACATTCGTTCATACTTCCGACCCCGTTCTGGCCCCCCCCCATAGAACCGTCAGTCGCCCCTCCCATCACGACGACCTAGCCGGCTCGTCACCTGGCCAGGTCGACGGCGGCGTCGAAGCACCTCAGCGCCATCCTCGCTCGCTTCTCAGGTCTTCATAGTCCACCTACTCGAAGAGTAGGCGCTTCGCAGCTGTTCCTCGGTTCTCTTGATGCCTACTTCTTTCAGCACCATGAGCATGGGCTGTCGGTGAGGTCGATTCGGCACCCCGGTGTCGCCGGCGAGATTGACCGCGCGATGCTGGCCAATGTCGTACGGTTCATCCTGACCGCGTAACTGCTGCTCTCCAATCGTCGGCAAGATGCCCCTTCGGCCGCTCGCGTCTAGAGCGGGGTCCACCCGAGCTGTTGCTCGATGTCCCGCCTGTAGGGTGTCGCGATCTGCAAAGGCGTGCGGCGGATGTACTCCTCTGCCCGCTCCCGCACCTCACCGTTGAGATCACTGAGGTAGGTCAGCACCTCGTCCGCACTGGCAATCAGGTTATCTTCGCCATTGAACTTGGGCGGCAAGGCCGTCCATAGAACTACGTCGATCTCACGGGCCGCAGCCCATTGCTGCAACCCAGGGATGCCGGCCGGATCGGCTGATCCGGAAAGCCAGACGCCAACATGGCGATCAAGGTTGCGAGGCAGAATTTTCTCATGAGCACGCAGGCTGTCTTTGGCCTGCAGGACATCCTCTCCACCGTCGTAGACGGTCCAGAACGATGGGAGCGCAGATGTGTTCGGGCTTAGAACCAGGGTAAGGCGTCCGTTGCCTGACTGCCGCAGGTACTCCACCTGCACGGGCGGCCCATCTTCCCGCCAGCCCCCGACCATCGATAGATCACGAGGCTGCCACACCAGAGAACCCCATCCCAGGTACACGATCATGCCCAGCTCCCCTCTCAGTCGGTGTTACGCAGGCCCCTCGCGAGGCGGATCAGCCATTAGGTCCTGGACATCCGCATCGAGTTCCGTCGACCTCCCATCCTGACGAAGGAGGTGTCGCCACAGAGCCAATGATGGTTGGCGCTCAGGCGCTGGATACACCAGCGCCTGGCGACCTGTGAGTACCACAACCTGGCTCAAGACGGATTGGCCTCCAAGCACGCTGCTTGCGGTGGATGGTTGCCGATGCCTGTCCTGACCCAAAACGTTTAGGGATCAGGAGCTACTTATCACAGAACTGCGCCCTCAGTACTTGACGCGATAATTTGAGGCCGGCTCCCGTTTCCCAGGCATGATCCGTCCCCGCAGACGTTCGTCACCTCCCCGCCGGAGCAACCAACGGCGTACCACTGCTGCGGCTTACGGCTTCCAGCCTAAAATTTTTGGGCGGTGGCGTACCGCTGCGGACATCACACACTCCGTGTCAATTGCATTGGGCACCGGTGCGGGGTTACGGGCTTGCCAGCTGAAGAGCATGGAGAGAAGCCGGCATTTGCCTAAATGAAATGGCGCTCGGTCTTTGGGTCGGGTGATTTGACTCTTTCTCAAAACCCTAAGAGTATCTGGGCTACTCCATGGAGGGAGTTTCCTTCAGGAGTGATATTGCTGGCGATGTCCACCAATGGCTCGCCAGGACATATTAACTGCCAAGGAGGGGGCCATGGCGGCTCGATTCGACACGCATCCGCAATATGTTCCGATCATCAAGTGGCAGAAATTCGAGCAGCGCGCATTGTCCGAGCTGGTTGCTCCAGTGGTGGGGCGAACCCTGCCGTGCATCGAGGTTCGCTTGCCTGGGCAGCACGCATCCATGCTCGAATCCTATGCTGATGTATGGAAGCAGCCAGCGCTGATTGATTACTCCAATCCGGATGGCGACCTCAATGCCAGCCGCATCAAGGAACTCAACGAGTTCTTAAAGGTGGTAGGCGGCTCAGGCAAGCTGGTCACGCCGGTCCTCAACCCCGCCACCGCGGCAAAGGACTTCCCGGCCATTGGGCCATCCCTGGGCAACAGGAAGATAGCCCTTCGTCTGCGCCTCCCTGAGCCAGGCGATGCGCCAGGCGCAATCCTGATTGTTAAGGCCGCCCTTGAAGTCCCCGGACTACGACAACGGGTGGAGCGACTCATCGTCGACTTGGGCCAGACGCCGGCGATCTCTGCTGCAAACCGACCGGTGCTAGCGGCTTCCCTGCAGGCGCTGAAGGGCCAGGGCTTCAAGCACGTGCACCTTGCGTCGGGTTCCTTCCCTGCATCGCTGGCTCACATCAATGGTGCTGGCGAGGTAAAGCGCAAGGACTGGGAGCTATGGACGCAGATCAATGCGTTGGCACCGGACACGCTCATTGGCTTCGCCGACTATGGACCGCTCAACCCCAACTGGTCCGAAGAGACGCTCAAGCGGCGAGGCAATCGGGTCATCATTCGCTACGCCCTGAATGACAAGTGGCGCATCATACGCGGTCAGAACGCCACCAAGGCCGAGTCGATCGCCATCTCCAAGGTCATGACCACGGTGTATGCCAACGAATTCTTGGGAGCCCCGTTCTCATTCGGCGATCGCCTGATTGCAGATCGGGTCGATCCAGCCGTTCCGCTGAAGAACAAAGCCGGCGGCCATCTGCACATCTCTGAGTTCTGGACACATCACATCAGCTATGTGCTGAAAAAACAGTATTAGTGGAGCGCCACTGCGCTGTTCGCCCGCACGAGCAGCGCAGTGCGAATGTGTGCCTTGATCTCCTCCAGACTCAGCGTCTCGGTGATGTGCTGCTGGATCAGGTACAGGCTCTTGCTCTTCCAGCCTCTCAATTGCCCTTCCAAGCGCAGTACCTCCAATGCCTCCTCCTTGTTCAGGATGGAAGCGAGGGATGCGGCCTTGTGCCGGACATTCAAGCCCGCCTCGCGCAAGCACTGGAAGGTACCCGTCTCAGCGTCGACCACCATTGCACCCCACCAAGGCGGCAACAGGTCCATAGCCTTGGCCACGTGGCAGGGGGCCATGACCAAGGTGACCCGATCGAAGACCCAGCCGTAACGAGAGCCTTGATTGATCAGCCGGGACAGGCTATCGGCCTCGCTCTTGATCTCAAAGCAATGCATATCCTCAACCAGCACCAGATCGGCCCGCACCTCCCCACCGTGCAGCCGCAGCTCTTCCAGCAGCGAGATCGCTTGGACAGCAGATTGCCTCGCCAGATGGCCGGCCAAAGCCTGTTTGATCTGTAGCTCTCTCATGGGAACCAAGGCGGAGGGGTGTACAGCGGGAGGATATCATAGTTATGCTTATATGCACTTCACAATATCTATTTGCATGAAACGTCTGAAGCAGCCGCACCGCCTGGCTCTGGAGTTGCGTGGAAGGTTTGAGGCAGACGGGCTCACCACCAGTTCTGCGATTGCCCGCGCTGCGAGCATTGGCCAGCCTCAGGTCTACCGGAATTTGTTCGGTGGGCCCAAGCGCGTTACTCGGACATTGAAGCATCTATGCAAATATGCAGGCATTGATGCATACGAGGGCACCAGTGATCCCGGGGAGTCCAAGGTGTTGATGGATGCTCTGTCGGCTGTATGGGATGGAACCGACGGGCACGCTCATCGCCTGGCGAAGCTTCTTTTTGCCCACCAGCGGGCCCACATGTAAGAATTGGCCTAGGCCCAACGGAGGCCAAGGATGAACAAGAACACGCCAACGGTGACGGTCAAGAGCGCATATCACGCGCTCGGCGCGGCCGGCTACCCTAAGAGTTTTGTATCTCGCCTTTTACCGGACTGGTGGGACAACGCACTTTTCAAGACAAGCAGCGGGGCTATCGAGTTTGCCTCGATACTCAAGCAACGGCTTGGCTTGGATGTCCGATTTGGTGACAGCGGTGAGCTTGAAGTGCTCGCCTCAAATCGCCCTGCCCGTTACAAAAAGAGATCTGCCACGCTGGTGAGCGAGCTGCAGGTCTGCTCGAGCCTGGGCATGGCCCTGGGCAAGCTTGCGCTGTATTGCACTGATGGCACCGCCGACCCGCTCCCGGCAGACCCCAAGGAGCTGTCCAAGAGGGTGCGCACCTCGACCGGGGCTGCGGCAATAGGATTCGGGTCGTTGCTGGATTTCTGCTGGCAGCACGGTATCCCCGTGCTGTTCTTGAAGGAGCTCCCCCGCGGCAGCAAACGCATTACCGGTATGGCCATGCGGATTGAAGACAGGCCGGTGATCGTCCTAGGCTTCCAGTCTGGCCAGAATGCAAAGCAGCTGTTCGTGCTAGCCCACGAACTGGCCCATATCTGCCTTGGCCACGTCGCCGGTACCGGCGTGCTGATCGATGAGGGAATGGACGCCATCACGGAGGCTATCGAGCGTGAGGCGGATCAGCATGGCGACGCAGAGGAGCGCCAGGCCGATCAGTTTGCACTGGCCATGCTACGCAACGGGCGACTTACCCTTCCCCTCGATAACCACGGCACGATGTCGGCTGCCCAGCTGGTAAACATGGCCATGAGTCTCGGCGACAGCCTCAGTGTCGACCCAGGACACATCATCTTGAGCTACGCACGCGATCATGATGACTGGCTGTTGGCTAATCAGGCCCTTGGCTACTTCCCAGACCAGGCCAACGCAAAGGAACTGCTCAAGGATCGCTTCCTGGCCAACTGCGATGTTGACAGGCTCACGGACGACAATCGCGCCTACCTGCTCAGCATGCAAGGATTCTGATGAGCGCCAAGCACTACCTCTTGGACAGTGACGCCGCCAAAGCGCTTTGTCAGTACGGCCTCCTTCAGGACATGGCCACCGCCCTGCGGGTCGAGCTTCGGGACTTTTCGATCCTGGCCCAGCTGCGGTTCCAGCTGCACGCAGCCAATCCCGCCAAGGCGCTTGCCAAACTGGGGAGCGCGCTGGCGGTTGAGCAGCTCAACCTACTCGTAGCGCAGGCGAGCGAGGTCGTGGTTCTGGTTGAATCGGCGAACTACGCCCTGCTGGATGGCACACCGGACATAGATGGCGGAGAGCTGGCCCTGTTTGCCGCGCTCTGTGAGGACAGTAGCGCCGGCCTGATCACCGGCGACAAGCGATCGCTCGTTGCGCTGTGCAAGGTCGGCGGGACGGTGGAAGGAAGTTTCAGCTGGGCTCAGATCCTCTGCCTGGAGGACGCCATCGCAATCATCATCGGCCACTTCGGGTTGGCCTATGTATCGGCCAAGGTAAGATCCCGTCCGGACGTCAACAGCGCCCTGTCCAGCATCTTCGGAAGGTCCGTGGCGGCTGACGAACAAGCCATCTCTGATGGGCTATTAAGCTACCTAAATGACCTGCATCACAGGACCGCAGGAAAGTATCAATCTCCTTACGTGGCCGCGGTTTCCCGGTAGCAACCCGTCTTCCTGCATTCTGCGAAGGCGCTTAGGGATGTAGTGACCTTCCCTACAGCAGCAGCAGTGCATTGTCGCTTTTTATAAATTCTGTACGTCATGTCCTATGGCCGCGTCAGCCGATGCGCTGCTACGATTCGCGTAGGGCTGGACTGCCGAGGGCAACACCTCGGCCTGGAACAGCGTTGTCTTCGGCAAAGTGTGCACAGGGGGTGCCATGGCTTTGGTGAACTGCCGCGAATGTGGCAAGCAAATCAGTGATCAGGCTTCGGCTTGTCCGAATTGTGGATTCCCGATGTCCGCAGGAGTCAACCCGACTCCTGGCATCCCAACTCCACCACCGCTGGGCCCGTCTTCAGATCTGAACCGAGCCGCGCCAGCAGCGCCTGTTGCGACCTCCATTCCGGCACCGCGCCCAGCACCGAAGAAGTCGGGCTGTGGAACATTCGTTATGCTTGGACTCGTCGGCCTTCTCGTCCTGTTGGTCTTGGGCTACGGCATGGGGCCCGAGACGAAAGTAGCCACTCCATCGGCAAGCCGCGGCACTGCCAGCCAGAGCGGGGCAGCCTCCGGTCACGCATCGGACCAGAGCGCTGCGAAGGCAACAACGGTCGAGGTGTCTGCGCCCGAACTTCTGGCTGCCGCAAAGGACCAGGCCCGGCCAACTTCCGAACGCTTGGCGAACCTCACGCTGATCCTCAAGAATCATGCCGGCTCGGCCCAAGCCAAGGAGGCTGATGCAATGCGGCCGAAGCTGGAGGCTCAACTCCACGCCGAGCTTAACCCGATAGGCCTGCAGTGGTCCTATTCCACCCAGCAGGATGACATGTCGGGAAAACCCGTCCGCACGGCACGGGTAACCAGCACCAACAGCTTCAACTTTGACTTCCCCTACTCAGGCCGGCAGAAGGCAGAGCTCACGATCAGGCGTCACCCTCGATGGGGCAACGATGTAATGGTCAGCATCGAGAAGGGGCAGATCCTGTGCCATAGCTTCAGCTCCTGCCCCGTGCGTATCCGATTCGACGATGAGTCCGCCAAAACCTTCACCGGAACTGAGCCATCCGACAACAGCAGCGAGATGGTCTTCATCCCGGGATACAAGACCCTCACGAGTAAGCTGGGTAAAGCCAAGCGCCTCCGAGTGGAGTTCAATGTGTATCAGCAAGGCTCGGTCATGGCCGAATTTGACGTCAGCGGATTTGACGCAAAACGCATGACTCAGTAGCAGACTCTAACGGGAAACGAGGTGGTGGGTACATCGCGGTACGTAGCCTAGCCGGAGCCAGTACCGCTCCAGCGAGGATTCAAATCCGGCCATCTCACCGCCGCCCAAAGTTTGGAATATGTGCTTACCTCGTCCGCTCAGAGGAGAGCTAGAGCTAATTTTCAAGCCGATTTCGACCGATTCTGTGGAAGTTTCCGCTTCTTCGTACGTTGCTTCAGCCTCCATTGACTCCATTCCGTTGTCGACCCCTCAGCTATGAAGGTTACCAGGAGCCGCTTGAGTAAGGGCGAGAACTTCACCTCAGAATCGCGCAGAAGATTTGTCCAATACCGGCCCACAAGGAACGAAAGCAGACCCATGGATGCAACAGATGTCGCAAACCAAGATCGGCTAGTAACGCTGACGTTTGTTAGCACGCCCTTCCGGTACATGTATGCTGCAAACACGAGGGCGCTGCACTCAACAAAAACTACTAGCGCTGTGGGCATTGCCCGAGCTCTGTAGTACGCGGCAGACGTTAGCGTCTCCCCAAATGACAATCCAATCAAAAGAAGAACAGAGCTCAGCAATATTGGATCGAACGCTGCGGCTCCGGAAAGAGTGAGACCGATCGGGAACAGTACGAAAGGGACCAACTCAGAGCAAAGACTGGGGTAGGCCTTACTGAAGCCTCTCCATCTCTTCAGTCCGAACAAGAACATGTCTTGCAGGATTGCGGCAACCGATGCTATCGCCGCGCTCGTAAGTGCTAAGGACACCGGTATCCAGAACATATCTTCGTCCGGCCCTGGTGCGAACGGCACCATGGCTGCAGCGCCCCAAATTGCTGCGCCCATGAACGCAGCAAGCGGAAGAGCCGAGAGCTTCAACATGCTCATGAGCCGCTCAGCGCCCACAGCCAAGAAGTTGGCCGCACCACGTTTGCACTGACCTTTCCGAGATCATGGCTGCTCCTCACCATTAGCAGGGGGCGAGTGCACAGGTGCCGATACTGATATCAGCCGATAACCAAAGCGCGGCAACGTTTGGATCATTTTCTCATCAAACGGGCCGTCAAGAGCTCGGCGAAGGCTGGACATCTGTGAACGCAGAAGGTCGTCGTCAGGAGGGTTATCGCCCCAAAGCCGGCTCTCCAGTTGCTGCCTGGTGACAGCGGCAGGACTTGCCCGCATCAGCGCCTCAAGGAGCTTCCGGCAAGCTGGATAAAGATGCAGTCGCCTTCCAGCCCTTGTAGCTTCCAATGTCCTAAGATCTAACGTCAGATCTCCAACCACCAGTTGTCTCCTTGTCACCCGCCCTTCTGTGCGAGTGACCAAGGCCTCCAGTCGAACCTCAAGCTCGGTGAGATCAAAAGGTTTGGTTACATAGTCGTCGACACCAGAGCGGAACGCGGTGATCTTGTCCGAAAGGTCGTCCTTCGCGGTCAGCATCAAAACCGGCACTGGAACACCGTGGTCAAGCCGCATCCTTTTAAGAACCTCCAGTCCTTCCATGCGAGGAAGCAACCAGTCAAGCACGACTGCGTCGTATAGATTGGTAGCCGCCAGATGTAGGCCCGCCAGACCATCGGCCACTACATCAAGCTGATGACCACGGGACTCGAAGTAGTCCAGAATTTGCGCTGCGTCCTTGAGGTCGCGCTCAATCAATAGAATGCGCATGTCAGGATTGGCGGTAGCCGAGGAGTCTCAGCGCATTGAACACGACCAACAGAGTCGATCCCTCATGCACTGCTACAGCAGGACCAATCCCAAGACCCATGACTGTCGCAGGCACCAACACCGCCACTACGCCCAGGCTCACGTAAACGTTCTGGCGGATCACACTTCGGGTGCGTCGACTAAGCGCCACTGAGAACGCTACCTGCCTCAAGTCTTCGGACATGAGTGCTACGTCGGCCGTCTCCAGAGCAACGTCCGAGGACGCGGCGCCCATCGCGATGCCGACGCTCGCACTCGCCATCGCAGGCGCGTCGTTCACACCATCACCAACCATCGCCACTCGCTCCGTATCCTTGAGCTGGCGGATGGCCTTCACCTTGTCATCGGGCATTAGATTGCCCCAAGCATCGTCTAGGCCCACGTCCGTTGCCACGGCCTGTGCCACTGTCTGATGGTCGCCGGAAATCATGATCATCCGCTGGATGCCCAAGCTTCGCAGCTTGTCCAATGCTTCTCGTGCTTCTGGGCGCGGCGTATCCATAAGGCCAATGACACCGATATCACGGTCACCTAGGCGAACTGCCATCGTGGTTCGTCCAACGTTGCGAAGCTCGTCGATGGCCGACTGCGCCTCCGCAGTCAGGGTGCTGATGCCGCCGGTGCCGAACATCTCTGCCTTTCCGATCCAGACGTTTAGGCCATTCACCCTCGCCTGAACCCCGCTTCCAGTGAAGTTAGCGAGATCCGTGGCTACTGGCACGGGAACCTCTCCCAAGCGAGCGTTGCCATCTCGAACAATGGCTGCCGCCAGTGGGTGATCACTCAAGGCCTCTACGGCGACCGCAACCTGCAGCAGTTCCTGCTCTGTAGAGCCTTGCATCACCTTAATGTCGGTGATTCGCGGCTTTCCCTCGGTGAGGGTTCCAGTCTTGTCAAACGCGATGGCGCGAACCATTCCCAGTTCTTCTAGCGGGGCGCCACCCTTGATGAGCACTCCGCCCCGGGCCGCTCTAGCAATACCGGCCAGAACGGCACTTGGTGTGGCAATAGCCAGTGCGCACGGGCTTGCCGCGACCAGTACTGCCATCGCTCGATAGAAGCTATCTCGGAATGGCTCGTCGATCACTACCCACGAGAAAAGCAACAGCACTGCCAGAATCAGAACTGCCGGAACGAATACTCTTTCGAATTTGTCGGTGAAGCGTTGAGTTGGCGACTTTCTGGTCTCGGCCTCACTCACCATCTTGACGACGCGGGCCAAGGCCGACTCCCCTGATCGGCGGGTCACCTCAACTTCCATTGCGCCGGAGCCGTTAATGGTGCCGGCGAAGACGCGGGACTGCATCTCAACGGAGTCCGGACGCACCCGCGCCAGCGCACGATCACCTACCGGCAGCTTATCTACCGGGATGCTCTCACCGGTTACAGGCGCTTGATCAACGCTGCTGGTTCCTTTAACAACGAATCCGTCCGCCGGCATCCGATCATTGGGACGAACAACCACCACGTCTCCAGGTATCAGCGACTCAACCTGGACTTCAGTGACCTTCCCGTCTTTGACAACCCTGGCTGTCTCCGGGGCCAACTTGGCAAGCGCCTCAATCGCTCTCTTTGCGCGGCCCATCGCATAGTGTTCGAGCGCGTGGCCGAGGCTGAAGAGGAACAGAAGCAGTGCGCCCTCTGCCCATGCGCCCAGCGCAGCAGCACCTGCCGCCGCAACAAGCATCAACGTGTCGATCTCAAAGCGCTTTAGCTTGATGTTCTCAATAGCTTCGCGGAGCGTGAACCAACCTCCGAACAGGTAGGCAGCCACGTAAAGAGAAGTAGGGACCCAGTCGTTTGCGAGCAAGCCGAGCTTTTCAAGTGCAAAGCCAATCAGGAGGAGCAGGCCACATGCGAGTGAGAACAGTAGCTCACTGTTGGCACCAAGGATTCCACCATGGGAATGAGCATGGTCCTGCCCATCCTTATGATTGTGACCTTCGTGCTGACCTTGCGCGCCTTGGTCGGGGGCGGGGCCGCTCCTTCCCACTCCAAAATCCTCGAGCTTCGCCCTCAGATCAGCTTCTCCTGTCTGGGTCCGGTCGTACTCGATGTTCACCCTTCCAGCAGGGCTGGTGGTCGCTTCAACGACACCGGGTATAGCTTGTAGCTGCCCCGCGATCGTCCTTGCCTTGCGGGCATGCACGGACGAGTCCATCTCCAAGGACAGATGGCCGTATCGCTCACCCAGGCCAATCCCCATAGACGACGCTAGTTCGCGCACGCGCTGAAGTGAGATCAGCTCGGGGTCATAGTGAATGCATAGGGCCTCCGGAGCTCCTGCGCTTACCCCGCGCAGATGCACGCGTGATATACCGGCCATTTCCTCCAGCTCATCGGCCAGTCTCTGTACGCAGTGGTCCTCTTGAGGTACGCCGGGGAGTACGACCGGCAGTTCGACTTCTGTGGTCATGTTCACGTATTGCCTCCAACGTCAAGAGATTGGATCGGGAGGCCCGGCAGGCAGATGCGCTGCCGGGCCCAAACACTCATTCAATCAGTGGGCGGTCTCCGGCTCCACCTTAGGATCTGACTTGGCCAGTCGCCCCGCGAAGGTCGGCAAGACAAGCAGCGTCAAGACCGTTGCAGTCAACAAGCCACCAATGACCACCGTAGCCAGAGGCTTCTGCACTTCGGCACCCGAACCACTCGCAATAGCCATCGGAATGAAGCCGACGATGGCGACCAACGCGGTGGTCACCACGGCCCGAATTCGGCTGCCGGCGCCATTCATCGCAGCAATCAGAGGGCTATCGCCGGCGTCCAGGCGCTCTCGAATAGCCTGCATGAGCACCAGACCATTCAGCGTTGCCACGCCAGAAACCGCAATGAATCCGACTGCAGCAGACACCGAGAACGGCATGCCACGAACGAGCAAAGCGAGAATGCCGCCGACCAGTGCTAGCGGAACGCAGCTGAACACGAGGCCCGCTTCCTTTGCACTGCCCAGTGCCATGAACAACAGGCTACCGATCAGCAGGAACACGATCGGCACGACGGTCAAGAGTCGCTTTTCCGCCCGCTGGAGGTTCTCGAACTGCCCGCCCCAAGTCATGTGTGCACCCGGGGGCAACTGAACATCCTTCACTGCAGCTTGGGCTTCACCTACGAACCCGCCCAAGTCACGGCCGCGTACATTGGCCTGAACCACTACACGCCGGCTACCGTTGTTCCGGCTGATCTGATTAGGTCCCTCGCTGATGTCGATGCGTGCAACAGATGAGAGGGGCACAATCCCGCCGGTGGGAGTTGCAATTGGCAGTGATGCAAGCTGATCGGGATCATTGCGGGCATCGTCTCCGAGGCGAACGACGACATCGAAACGACGATCCCCCTCAAAGATCTTGCCGGCCGCCGCGCCGCCGATGCCCGTTGCAAGGGCGTCGCTAACATCTGCAGCCGTCAGACCGTACTGTGCTGCTGCAAGGTGGTCGATCGCTACATTGAGCGTGGGCAGACCAGAGATCTGTTCCACACGAACATCCGCAGCGCCCTCCACGTTCCTCAGCTTCAGCGCAACCTGATCGGCAACAGCCTGAAGCTGCTCGAAGTTGTCGCCGTAGATCATGACAGCCAAATCCGTACGCACACCCGAGATCAACTCGTTGAAGCGCAGTTCGATGGGCTGACTGAACTCGAAGCTGTTACCTATCTGCGAGGCTGCGATCTTCTCAAACCTGGCGATTAGATCCTCCTTGCTCAAGGAAGAGTCAGGCCAATCCTTGCGCGGTTTGAGCACGATCACGCTGTCAGAGATGTTGGTTGGCATTGGATCGATAGCAGCTTCGGCAGTACCTGTTCTTGAGAAGACGGTCACTACCTCAGGCTCAGCCGCGATGGACCTCTCCAGCGCCAGTTGCATAGCCAGCGATTGCTCCAAGGACGTCGAGGGAACGCGAAGCGCCTGCATGGCAAGGTTTCCCTCATCAAGCGTTGGCATGAACTCCCGACCCAGCATCGTGAAGCCGACCACGCCCATCACAAGCATCATCAGAGCGCCAGCAAGCACAGCCTTGGGCCTACGAATGGCACCTTGGATTGCTGGCTCAATGCGCCTTCTCAGGACGCGGATGATTGCAGTCTCGTGCTCTTCATTGTCGTGAGAATCCTTGCCGTCCTTGTTCGCATGAGGCTTTGGATCTCTCACAAGGAGCGCAGCCATTGCAGGCACGAAGGTAAAGGAGAAGATAAATGCGCCAATCAGGGCGAGCATGAAAGTAGCTGCCATCGGTTGGAACGTCTTACCTTCAACGCCCTCCAAGGTGAGGATCGGTGCGAACACCAGCAGAATAATCATCTGCCCGAACGCCGCAGGACGCGCCATCTTCTTGGCTGAATCTGCCGCCACGCGGAGCCGTTCCATGGCATTCAGAGGCCGGCCAAGTTCTGCTCGGCGTTTGCCCAGCATCAGCAGGGTGGACTCGATCACGATCACCGCACCATCTACAAGAATGCCGAAATCCAGGGCGCCCAAGCTCATCAGGTTGCCGCTGATACCAAACTTGTTCATGCCGATAACGGCAAACAGGAACGAGAGCGGAATCACCAGCGCGGTAATGGCTGCTGCACGGAAGTTTCCCAGTAGCAGGAAGAGAACCACAACTACCAGCAGAGCACCTTCAGTCAGGTTCTTGGCGACCGTCTTGACGGTCGAGTTGACCAGCACGCTTCGGTCAAGCACCGGTTCTGCAAAGATATCGGCCGGCAGAGATTCGTTGACCTGCGCCAGACGCTCAGCGGCCGCCTGTGCCACGGTGCGGCTATTACCTCCGGCGATCATCAGAGCAGTGCCAAGCACGGCCTCATGTCCGTTACGGCTAGCCGCGCCCAGCCGCGGGGCACGACCCAGACCGACCTCTGCTACATCGGCTACGCGAATAACCACGCCGTCCTTGGTCGCTACCGGGGATTGGGCCAAGTCGTCGGTCGTCAACGCAAGGCCGTCGGCCCGTACTACCAGGCCCTCACCTGCACGTTGAACGAAGCCCGCACCTGCTTGAACGTTGGAACGCTCCAATGCCTGTACGAGATCGGCCAAGCCAAGTCGGTATGCCGCCAGCCGTGCGCTGTCGGGGTAGATACCGTATTCCTTGACGTAGCCACCTACCGTATCAACCCCCGCCAAGCCCGGGCTTGAGCGCATCTGGGGCGCGATAATCCAATCTTGGACGGTACGCAGATACGTTGCGCGCTCCTGCGCGGTAGCAAGGCGATCGCCTTCCGGGGTCAGGTAGACCTCGCCCTCGTGCCAACCGGCTTGGCCAGGTTTGGCCAGCTTCTTGGGGTCGAATGGCCTGAAGTCCACTGTCCACATCAGTACCTCACCCAAACCCGTAGTAACGGGCGAAAGCATGGGTGAGACATTGTCAGGCAGGTCCCCGGCCGCTTCCCGCATGCGCTCAGCGACCTGCTGGCGTGCGAAGTAGATGTCAGTCTTGTCGGTGAAGATTGCAGTGACCTGGGAGAAGCCATTGCGCGATAGCGAACGGGTGGTGTTCAGCCCCGGGATGCCAGCCAAGGCCGTCTCCAAGGGGTACGTAACCTGACGCTCGATTTGCTCAGGGGTCAGGGCTGGGGCGATGGTATTGATCTGGACCTGGCGGTTGGTGATATCTGGTACGGCATCGACTGGTAGCTTGCTTAGTTGGAACAAGCCAAAGCAGGCAATCAATGCGGCCAGAAACACCATGAGCCAGCGGAACCTGACCGCTGCTTCGATGATGATGTTGAACATGGTGAATGAGTTCCCTTAGTGGCCGTGTTCGGCTTCGCCCTTGGCCAGTTCGGCTTTGAGCAGGAAGGCGTTGGCGCCTACGACGCGCTCACTGCCCGTCAGACCGTTAAGGATCTCGATTCGATTGCCTGCACGGCGCCCGGCGAGTACCGGCGTTGCTTTGAAGCCGCCCTCGACGGCCACGAAGACAACGCTTCTGCCGTCAACGGTTTGGACCGCGTCAGCAGGCACGCTCATACCTTCGGCGGCACCACCGGCAATGATCAGTGCCGAAACGGGGGAGCCGGCCGGTGGAAGTTTCTCGGAGATTGGCTTGGCACGAATCGTGGCGGTGCCACCCTGCTGCATCACATTCGCAGCCGCAGCAATTACTTCAGCCTCGAAGCTACCTCGGGGGCCCGTGACCTCCAACTTCATCCCTGGCATGGCGACGGTGGCCAGCGCGGGGGGCGCGGTAAACACGAGTTCATTCATGTCGGGATTGGAAACCTCCGCCACCAAGGTTCCAGCCGAGACGACACCACCTGGTGTTACCTGGACGTTGCCTACCAACCCAGCGACCGGACTGGTGATGGTCACCCGGCCGGAACTGTCCGGAGAGCCGCTGGCAGCGACTTGAGCACGGGCAGCACTGGCCGCAGCATCGGCCGCCAAAGAGCGGGCCCGCGAGGCCTCCAGCTCCTGACGCGCCACCACACCTTGGTCCACCAGAGATTTATCGCGGCTGTAGGCCAAGCGAGTAGCTTCTGCCTCTGCCGCCGCCGCAGTAGCTGCGGCCTTGAACGTCGCAGCTTCGCCGCTAACCACAACTACTAGAGGTTGATTGCTTTTGACCGCTGTTCCTGGCGCAACGAGTACGCGCTCAACCCGGCCAGTGACCGTCGAGGCGATCGCTGCGCGCCCCCCGATGGCGGGCTCGACGCGACCTGCAAGCCTAGTTGAAGCGCCACCGCCCCGCCCTACTGCAACCACGCCGATGCCAGATGCCTTGATCTGATCGGACGTCAGCTTGACTAGCCCCTCCTCAGCCTCCTCCTCGCCGTGTTCACCGTCGCCGTCGCCATCATTGTGGGCTTCTGCACCATCAGGCGTGGCCTCATCTGCGTGACCACCCTTCCCTTCTTCTTTGCTGCCCTTACTCTTGGCCTCGGTGCCGGCGGCTTTTTCCGTTTCCTCCGCACCGCCACTGCATGCGGTAAGCCCCCCGGTGAGCAGGAAGGCAGCCACCAGCGTCGCTCCGATGAGCGTCTTGTTTCCGTACTTATTCATTTTGCCTCCACAAACGGTGCGCGCCCTTCAAGGCGAGCGAGGTCGATTTCTGCTGTCACCCGGCTAAGGCGGGCATCTACAGCGCTGCCACGCGCAGCAATCAAAGTTGATCGGGTGCTACGCAGCTCCAATTGCGATATACGACCTGCCTCGAATCCGATGCGGGCCAACCGATAGGCTTCGTCTGCGGCTTGTACGCTCTCATCCGCAGCTCGCGCGCGGCTGTTGGACGCTTTGAGACTCGCTACCGCTCCCAACCGAGCCGCCTCGCTGTCACGCTTCTGACCCTCTAGAACCGCCTCAGCTGCACGTTGCTCGGCATATGCAGCCCGAATCGCCCCGCGGTTGCGGTCAAACAGGGGAATGGAAAGGCTGATGCCAACGTTGTAGGCCTCGTCGCCTGCTTGGCGGAAGCGCGTTTGAGCCACAGATGCGCTCAGTTGTGGCAAAGCGCGCTTACGCTCGACATCGATGAGCCGACCTGACGCCTCCGCTTCGGCTTGGGCGATTCGAACAGCGAGCGGGGCGGCCTCGTTTGCGACCGGGTGAGATGGCACGCGATCCAGAAGGCTTTCACCGATCTCGGTAAGCCGGCCATCCAACAAAGACACCCCGGCTAGCCGCGCTAGAGCCGCGTCCCGGAAGGCCTCGGCCTCATCCAGGCTGGCCTTCGCGTTAGCAACCTCGCTACGCGCCTGGACGCCGCGCAAGTTGGGTTCCCGACCTTCGCTAACCATCGCACCTACGGCTTTCGCGTCTTGTTCAATCAACGCCAAAGCTTCGCTAGCCAACTCATAGCGGCGCAGAGCAGCCTCTGCCTCCGCATACGTGGCTGCCAGACGACCAGCCGCATCGCTGCGCATCAGATCGCCCCGCAGGCCCGCTGCGCCTGCCTCTGCACGCGCAGCGCGCACTCGCGCGCCCCGCTGACCCCAAATTTCGAGCGGCTGGGAAAGCGTCACAATGGTGTCAGCGTTGGAGAAACCCCGATAGGCACCAGTACCGTACGCGTTCTCTGCGTCGATGGAGACCGTCGGATTGGGTACAGCCCGGGCCTGTTGCACCCGAGCCTCTGCGGCCTCGGCCAGCGCGGCACCTTGGACGGACGCAGGCATCTGGTCCAAACGAGAAAGCAACGATTCGTAAGACGGTGCAGTTTGAGCACCTACATCCCCGCCAGGCACCAATGCCAGCAGAACAGCAACAGCCAACCCGGTCGCTGATAGCGACCGACCTGTCAAAATCGACATAAAAACTCCCGTAAATTATCTGAGCGAACTACCCGCTAGCGCGGGGCAGAGCGAGATCAGATACGGGGGGGGCGCATGGGCCCGTCGAGTCGAAGTGCGTAGACATCCCCGTGCTCGGTATTGCGCAGCAAGGTTCGACCATTGGCGAGCAGATCGTCGTGGCCGGCGGCGGGGAGACTAGCGGTTGAGTGGTGGCAATGCCCGTGACCGCAGGAGTCGGCGCCGGATGATTGCTTACTCTTGTCCTTGCCCGATTCCAGGTCTGAGTCACTGCTCAGGGCGTGAACATCTCCCTGGCTAGCCGGTGCTTCCTGCGCACACGCCAACGACTCGGCCACAGGCACGACCACAAATACCGCCAAAAGCAGCAGCATTAGGTACATACGAATGGCAGGAAGGGACCGGCGCATGGTGGGAAGGCTATCAACCTGATTGAGACGGATACAATTACATAGAAGGGTGGAAGCGACCGCTTTTGGCACGATTTAGGCTTCCGTTCAGGTTTGGAGCTAAGGTGGTCAGTCTAGGAGGAGGAATGCCCAGGTCAGTCCGACATTGCAAAGTGCTACGAACACAGCGGCTGAGCCCATGTCTTTGGCACGACCAGCGAGCTCATGGATCTCCGGCCCGTATCGTTCAATAACTGCTTCGATGGCCGAGTTCAGTAGTTCCAACGCAAGCACCAACAGCACACTCCCTACCAAGAGGGCTCGCTCTACCCCTGAGTCGCCTAACCAGACTGCGGCGGGTAGAGCCGCCAGGGCCATGACGACCTCTAGCCTAAAAGAAGACTCATGCAGCCAGGCCGATCGCAGCCCCTGAAGAGACCAGCGCAGCGCTTTCAACACACGGGCGATGCTCCGTGGACGATGACCATACATGTCTGCCATTGTGATGTTTCCTTCTTCTGCCGTTAGGAGGCGCTGCCGGGATCTCCCGGCAGCGCTGCTCCCGAGAAATGGTTATGGGGCGGCGACACTGCCAACGGAGCAGCCGGAGAACAGATTTAGGCTCTGGTCCAACGCTTTTGTCCGCACCTGCATGAGACCGAGCACAGAATGGAAGAGGTTGTCGTGAGTGGCTGGCAGCCTTGAACGTCCCTGGACGCATTCAATATCCAGCTTGTTGCTGCTCTTCATGCCCTCTGACATCCACATCACCATCGGCACTTTGATCTGAGTCTCCGGGGCAATGGCGTAGGGAAGACCATGCAGATAGACGTTCGCCTCGCCCAATGACTCCCCGTGGTCGGATACATAGATCAAGCCTGTATCGTGGCTCTTGTCCTGTTCGAGCATACGGATTGTCTTTGCCAGAAAGTCATCCGTCGCTAAGACTGCGTTGTCATAGGCATTGACTATCTCGGCGCGAGTACACTTGCCAAGGTCGGCGTTGCGGCAGTCAGGAGTAAACTTCCTCAGGCTCTCGGGGTATCGCTTGTAGTAGCTAGGTCCGTGGTTACCAAGCTGATGCAGAACCACGACGACGTCGCCGGGATTGTCGTCAATGGAGTCATGCAATCCCTGCAGCATGATTTCGTCGCGACAAGCCTGATCGTCACATAGACTATCTTTGGCGGGAACGCGGTAAGACTCAAATGCAAGATCAGAGCACACCCCCTTGCATCCCGTCTGGTTGTCGCGCCACAGGGTCTTGATTCCGGCGCGCTCCAATACGTGCAGAAGCGACTCGGATCTTTTGATCTTGTCTCGGTCGTAGTCTCGCCTTCCATACATAGAAAACATGCAAGGAACGGACACCTCGGTATTGGAACCACAGGCCGTCACGTCGGTGAAGTTCACGACGTCCAGGGCTTCAAGTTGCGGTGTCGTGTTCCTAGCGTATCCGTTCAGCCCCCAGTTCTGGGCGCGAACCGTCTCGCCTACAACAATGACAAGAAAGTGTGGCTTCGCGCCTGGTGGATGAGGATCCATCGTGGCGTCGGGACCGACTACTTTGATCGGTCCACGCTCTGCGCGCGTCTCCTCTTTGATGACCTTCCCTATCGAGGCAAGGTAGTTCCCGGGCGTCGCAAGGTATCTGACTGACTTGTGGTTGCGCATAAGCGAGGATAGGTTGTCGAATGAGGCCAGTGCCGCACCAACAACTACCACTATAGCCATGCCCAGCAAGAGAGCTCTGGAAAGTAGTCCGCGCGCCATGGTGCAGTGAGGTCGAATTCGTACCGCACATACCGCAACGGCGGGAAGCAGACCTTTGACCAGCACCGACAGGAACAATCCCCAGGTCAGCAGCTCTCCGGCCTCCGCGCTGTCAGTCTTCAGCACGTTTCGAATCATGCTCGAATCGAAGTACACGCCGTAATTGTCGGAGTTGTATGCCGCCGCTGCTGACACAATGAGGAGCAAAGCAACAATCGGTTTCAACGTCCATCGGACGCACAGAAGCCCAAGAATAAGTACGTTCATAGCCGTAAGAAGCGCGGCCGTAGACGAGACAAGCAGCGCTCGCGCCACACCCTCCACACCACTCTTTTCAACTACCTCTGCAAAGAAGGCGTTGTTGAGGAACAACGTGAAGTAGAGTGCGACGATCACGATTAGTGTGTTGATCCCGGCCTGAGGCCCACGAAGAGGCCGGCCGAGCCGTCCTAGTGGATTTGAGCCATTCCCACCAAGCTTCCAACTGTGGTTCAGGTATTTTTTCATGTAACGCATAGCTGCTTCCTTTTGATCGACCGCCAAATGCGCTCATGGCGCATGCGGAGGCACTTCGCAGACCGCGCCAACTCGTCGAAGGGCGTTCCTGCTCGCGGGTCTAATTCCAACGGGCGCTTAGAGATGCGATGCAGGTCTGGGAGAAGGTGCGTCTGCACTCGCAAGAGGCGATGCATAAGGCCGCTGTATTGAGTCCGCGCAAGCAGACGCATCGCCGCCAAGAGGCAGAGTCCTGAAGTAGCGATTGGTTGGGGTAGAGAGCTTGCGAGGTTTCGGATCTTCACCGGGACAGTCGCCGAGCGCTGATCCCTCGATAAGTAGTCGACGCCTGCGCAGTCGGTGGCGGTTACAGTTCATCACCAGTGCAGGCTGCCGCTGACTGGCTTGCGCGAATCCATAACCGGTCGCGACTGACTGCGTCGAAGCCGAATGCTCCCCGAGCCACTTGTAGCGTCTATGCGCTGCGGAGGGCCGGGTACGTCTGGCTACTCGCGCGGAAGTCCCTGGAAATAGCTTTGAAGCGCTGTGCCATTTGGAACTCGCAAGCGCCTGGACGACTCCTACGGCGCTCATGCCCGGGGAAGGCCTCTTCAACGCACCGCGTGAGACTGAAAGCACTGAGACACTACGTATCCACGCATACGCAGAGACTGATACCCGGGAGGCACCCAAGAAGGAAGTCCGCAAGGTTTCGGTTAGTTGCGCCAGCGTGGCTTGAATCCCGGTCAGTAGCGGAGGTCTGCCTACGACCAGGCCGCCCCTGTGCCACGGCAACCAGGTAGCGGTATCCACGAATTCAGGGGAGAAGACCGAGGCCAAACGTGCCTCACCGGCTGGAGATAGAGCACCGTCTCCAGGGCGTGCGGGAATGATCAGCACAGAAGCTGTCGTCAGCACGGCAGATTGACCGTACGAAACTCGGTTAGAGGTGGGAATCGGAAGAGGCATTTAGTCCACCTTTTTGAAGGCGGCACGATGCCGTTCGGCGGCTGCACCAGCAGCCACGCGTCGGCCGGGCGCGCCAAGCGCCCAGCAACAAAGTTTGATCATGGAGAGACCTGTTAAAGGTGATCGCAGAAGTACGAGCAGACGCGCTGCGCCTGTGTCGCGATCAAGCCCTGGGAGGTCTAATCAGCCTTTCGGGCGTGTGGGAAGTCACAGGCTGTTCGTAGAACGTATGCCCGTCTTCATTTAGTGCAGCGTCGGCACTGGTGAATCCGTTGGACGCGACGAAGGTGCTGCTGTGGTGGCAGTGCCCATGACCACACGCAGGGTGTGACTTGTCGGAATGGCCGTCACCTGCCCCTGCTACGTCCTGATGGGCCTGCTCTTCAGAAGAGCAAATCGACGCATCCACGAAAGGCACGACCACCAGCACTGCAAGTAGCAGTGCCAGAGCGTAGCGCTTAGCGTGGATGACGAAGGAAGTCACGTGCGGCTCTGACCAATACGGTTGAGGTCGAGAAGATACCGTGGACGGCGCTCATCAGCAAGCCGGCACTTGTTCATCAACCGCGCGGTCGTGTATGAGTCGCATCCTGCGGCTTGCTCGGAAGAATGAACGGGTTGAGGACTAACCACATGCGATGCGGGCGGGACGACAAATTAACGCTTTGCCTTGACTTCTGTACGGACTAACTGGCTGAGCAGTGCGGGATCGAGTCGCGGGAGCGGAGTTCCGTTCACAAAAAAGGACGGAGTTCCGCCAATCTTTGCAGCCTTCGCGTCGGCGAGATCGACCGCAATCACTTTTTCCACTACGCCCGTAGCGATGTATGCGCGGGCTTTAGCCACGTCCAAGCCAGCTTTTCGCGCAAATTCCCAAGCAATCGCTGAGTCTTCCCGCCCGTGTGAAGCCCAGGCGGGCTGGGCATCCATTAGCGCTTCGAGAACGGCCGCAAACCGGTTCTGCTGGCGCGCAGCCTCAAGAATGTTTATGCCGAGGACAGATGTCTTCCCGTGGAAGGGCGTATAGCGAAGCACCAGCCGAGCATCCGCATTTTCTCTCAGGATCCTTTTGACCTCTGGATGCATGGCCCGGCAGGCCTCACAAGCTGGATCGAAGAACTCGATGATGGTGACGGGCGCATTGACCGGGCCTATGACAGGCGAATGAGGCCGTACTACCACACCGGCTTGAGGCGATTGGTCATTGGCCGGGCCCTCGGCACTCCGAGCGAATGAAGTGGGGGAAAATGCGGCGAGAGATAGTATCAACACCGCTATGATCGTGCGTGCTGCTTTCATTGAAATAGCTCCAGTGTGCCTTGTGGTGTTTGAAAGGACCGATGCGGCTCGGGTAGCTTGGTGTGACGCAGTACCAACTAACGCTGCTCGGCTCCCAAGCGCCATGCGGGCCACGCCTCAACGATCACGCTTACAGCAGATCGAAGAAAGAGCAGGGCGATGATTGATCCTGCGGCGATGTCCGGCCACCCGCTGCCGATGAGGGCCACCCCGCCCGCGGCTACGAGAACGCCCACGTTGGCAGCCACGTCATTACGTGAGCATTCGAACGTGCTCTTCATGTTGATGTTTAGGGCGCGGAATCGCCAAAGGAAAGCCAAGCAGGATAGGTTCGCCACAAGTGCAATTGATCCGAAGATGAGCATGATGCCGCTGGCCGGTGGAACCGCGGTGATCATCTTGTTCACGACCTCGACGACAATGAAAACGAAGAATCCAAGGATCAAGAAGCCCTTTACCAAGGCCGCGCCTGCCTCCCACCGACTACCACGCCCCACGGCCCAGAGACTGAGCGCGTACACGGCTGCATCGCCAAGCATGTCCACCGCATCGGCTTGGAGCGCACTTGAGTTGGCGACTATGCCGGCGCCAAACTCGACGAAAAACATCACCAAGTTGATAGCCATCACCCATAGCAGCACGCGGCGCTGAGCGCCCTGTTGTGCCATCCGCTCGAGTTCTTGGCGCTTGTTACCGCAGCAGTGGTCCATCGTGAGTCCTATAAAAGGCTTCTGGGGTTGAAATCAGCTCATCCTGCCTTTATCAACCCTGTAGCAACTAGAGGGTCAAGCTATGTCCACCGTCTTCACGATCGGCCAACTCTCACTCCGTACCGGAACCAAGGCTGAGACGATTCGCTACTACGAGAAAATTGGCCTCCTTGCGTCTCCGGCCCGTTCACAAGCCAACTACCGCCACTACACTGAAGTTGATCGGCGCAGGCTTGCCTTCGTTCGCCGTGCCAGAGAGCTTGGACTCCCCATCGCCCAGATCCGGGATCTCATTGAATTAGAGACCCATGGCGACCAGGAGTGCGGGGCTGTGGATGAGTTGGTCCGGAGTCAGATTCGCAGTATTGAGGAGAAGGTAAGAGACCTCCAGGCACTGAACAAAGAGCTAACTCGCATACTCTCCCACTGTCCAGGTGGTCTGGTTTCCGAGTGTCGAGTCCTCGGCGCTTTGCAGGCGCCAGTCGGGCCGGCTAAACATGGCGGGATTCAGCCCCCGAAACGGTGAAGGTCCCTGAGAGCGCTGACCTTTGCCGAGCACGTAGAGATCTTCCTGCTACCGGCAAGGATAGTCAAAGACGCTTCAAGAAACCCGGAACCAACACCGGGTCTGCACTCAAAACTAACCGCTAGAGGTCCGCAGTATGGAGCAGGCCTGACGCCGATAGACCAAGCGCATCGGCGAGCCTAATAACGGTAGAGAGCCTGCAGTCCTTCTTTCCCTGCTCAATATGCCCAAGTTGCGTACGGTGCATACCTAGTCGGGCTGCGAAATCTTCCTGAGAGACGCCCAGCGCCGTCCGTCTCGCCTTCACGGCGGCGCCAAGGGCCAACTGGTGCTTGGAAGTTTTCACCCCCTAAGCTTTGGTTTCGTAGTACTTTTGGTCTACAGTACTTACGGTAGCATATTTGACAATGGCCGCCCCCTCCCCACCTCCCATTCGGGGGCCTGCGCCGCTTACGGACCTTGGCAGGTAGGTATGAGCTTCTTCTTGGTAGATGCTGAATCAGAGTTCACCTTAGAACTGTCATTGAGCCAACAGTCGGAGCAGGATCTGCGGCGCCAACTCGCAAAGCTTCAGGAGGGCGGAGACGCCGGAACCCTCTCCAGACGCCTTGCCGCCGAGCTATCTAGACTGGTCCCAGAGATGCTTGACTGGGATGTCAAAAGGCCCACAAAAGCGCAGATCGCCTATGCCCGTTCAATCTGCTACCAACGAAAGATTGAACTTCCTGAGCAGGCTATGGAGTCCCGTCAGGCCATGCATCTCTTCATAGCCTCGCGCGGCCGGTGGCCTTGAATCCATTGCCGCACCTCTCTCTGCACCCGCCTTCTGGTTGGCCGAAGCGACGCGCAAGAGCGCAGAATGTCGATGGCACATTACTACTATGACAAGTCGAACTAGTCTCACCCATCCACTGGCTATTGCCGAGTTACCGGTGGGAACGAAGGATGGGGCAATTGGCGTGACATTTGCTCCCGGAAAGCATCAAGAGAGCGCAATGACTGGCGCTTGGGCTAGGGATTTAGACATGGACTTGGAGGCGATTCGTGCTTGGGGCGCAAGATTTTTGATCACGCTTATCGAGCCGTGGGAGTTCGAGGACCTCAGGATCTCCTCCCTACCTGATCATGCTGCTAAGCATGGCTTGGCTTGGCATGGACTGCCTATCACGGATGGTAGCGCGCCAGACGACCGCTTCCTGGCACGTTGGAAGGAGCTCGGACCATATCTGAGTCGCGCCCTGCTCGACGGAGGAAGAGTAGTCGTGCATTGCAAGGGAGGGTTGGGTCGTGCAGGACTAGTTGCCTCGCTGCTTCTATTGAGCACTAAGACGAACAGTGATGCTGAAAGCGCGATCCTCGCGGTACGAAGGGTTCGTCCCGGAGCTGTAGAGACACTCGAGCAAGAATGCTTCATCCACAAGTGGGCTGAAGAGCACAGAGTATAGCCGGCGCGAAATGGCTCGGACTCCGCCATTGACTCTCTGACTGATCGAAAGACGTCCTTTCGAGATTATCGGATAGGAAAGAACCGGCGGAGGACCATCGCCGATTGATGAGCCTTGCCAGACCACCCCGTAGCACTTTCGGGCGGCGAGTGTATTTGGTCCTCCTCAGATCCCGGAGCTCGATCAAGGAATTCTTGATTCCGCATGCGTACCAGCAGGGTCACGGTGCAGAACGAATCTCGACATCCGCCAAACAGCGACATCAGAATAAGGAGAAACGCCCATGAGTCTCCGAGAAAGGAAGCTTCTGGTACTAGACCTTGATGAAACGCTCGTCTTCTCAACTGAGCGCCCCTTGGATCGTCCAGCGGATCTGAGTGTCGTCGGGTATCACGTCTACAAGCGGCCCCATCTCGACACATTTCTGGACTTCGCCTTCTCAAGGTTTAGGGTCGGCGTTTGGACATCGTCTGGACGTCTCTACGCTGAGCCTCTTGTCGCACAGTTGATGCCAAAGCGTCCCCTAGAATTTGTATGGTCATCCGAGAGGTGCAGCTTAGTTAGGGATTGGGAGGAAGGCGGCTACTCAACACAGAAGCGGATAGCGAAGCTGAAGAAGCATGGGTTCACACTGGACCAGATCATCGGAATAGATGACACCGCTAGCAAGTACGCTCGGAACTATGGGAATTTAGTTCTGGCACGGGAATTCCTCGGCGACGTGTCAGATGATGAGTTGCTGCATCTGATCCATTATCTAAAAGAGCTTGAGGAGGTGCCGAATATCCGTGCAGTCGATAAACGAGGATGGCGCGATCTGCTATCGCAGCGAGGAAACGAGCATCCCGGCTTTTTGAAAGCGTAGAGTGAGAAACTATCAGTGTCAGCTAAGCGTGCTTTCATTGAGCCAAATCACCGTGTCAGTTCTTGAATGGCCACGACGGCTCGATTCCCAGTTGGTGCTATTCACTCAAACCGGATGGCGGGAGGGTGGATAAGGGCTGGCCGCCGTGAGTCCTAGCTTCGTCCTAGGGTGCGGATGGTATGGGCCACAGTAGGCGTCGTACCTGATTCTTTTCCTAGACTTTGACGCGCCAACCGAGTGTCTGCGGTCAACGAATTCGACCAGACTCTCGTCGCCCGGCCAGACAAGCGCAAAGCGGGTTGAGGGACACCAATGGGCGGTCAAACGCCACGACTGAAGAACCGGACGGTTGCAGGGTCCGGCATGGAAGGTGCTACTGGGATCATTTTTGCAGATAACGGGGTTGATAACCCTAGCGATGAATCCCTGCCCGTGTGGCTGGGCCGGCGACCGCAGCGGTCGCTGCCGCTGCAGCGGCGACGCCATCCAGCGCTATCGCGGCCGCATTTCCGGCCCGCTGCTGGACCGTATCGACCTGCATGTGGTGGTGCCGAGGCTGGAACCAAGCGAACTGCGCAGCGATGCACCGTGCGGCGAAGACAGCGCCACGGTACGCGGCCGCGTGGTCACGGCACGCAGCGTTCAGCTTGAGCGAAGCGGAAAGGCCAACGCACAACTGCTGCCTTCCGAGCTGGATGCGCACTGCCGACTGGACACCGCCGATCAGCAGTTGCTGGAAGCGGCCGTGGAACAGCTGCAGCTCTCGGCGCGCTCGATGCACCGCATCCTGCGCGTCGCCCGCACAGTGGCGGACTTGGCCAGTTGCGACCAGATCAGTACCGCGCACCTGGCCGAGGCCATCGGGTACCGGCAGGTGGACCGTGGAGGGGTGGGCTGAGCCGGTGCTCCGGTATCAGTCCTTGATGACGAATCCTTCGTTGAGACCCGGCACTCTCCTGAAGCGCCTGCGCAACCACCGACACAGACCTGCCACGGACATGCTCATGAAGCATTTTTCCCGTTCCACTCACGGTCCCATGCCTGGAACATCAGCACCGGCCAGAGGTGGGTGTGGTACTTCCGGTTGCCGTCGACGAACGATTTCCAGAGTGCCGATACAACGTGTTCGTCGAGAATGCCGCGGTTGCGTATCGCAATCGGGTCCAGCAGGTCCTCGGCCCAGTCCCGTAGCGGCCCATTGAGCCATTGCGCAACCGGGGCGCCAAAGCCCTTCTTCGGGCGTCGGGTGTGGTGCTCGGGAAGGAAGCGCTCAAGCGCGCGCTTGAGCACCACCTTGGTCTCGCCGTTGTGCAGCTTGTGCTCGAACGGGGTGTTCCACGCCAGGGAAAGCACCTCAGGGGCCAGGAAGGGGCTCCTTGCCTGCACCCCGAATGCGCCAAACGCCCGGTCGGACTTGGTCATCAGCCCTTCGCTCAGTTCGTTGCTCTGATCGAGGTAGAGCAGCAGCTCACCCGGGTGGCCGCCGGCGGGATGCAGGGCCGCGTCCAGGAAGGGATGCGCGGGTTCATTCGCCGCCTTCAGCGCACGCGACGGATCACGCCAGCGCGAGACGCGCGCCAGGTAGGTTTCGGCAAGGGAACCCGACCTGGCTTCGGCGATCAGCGCCGCAATACCCCCCAGTCGTGCCCGTTCCGGCGATCGCGAGGCATACGCCCCGCACGCCCGGCGCAGTGGCGCGGGCAGACGCCGGACCAGGCCATGGTTGCGCAGCGCCTTCACATACGACGCGTGGCCAAAGAAGAGCTCATCGCCGCCATCACCGGTGAGGATCGTGCTGCACGATGTACCGGCCGCCTCTGCCGCAAGCAGTGTTGGAATCGCGGACGAGTCGGCATAGGGCTCGCAGAAGACGCGCGGCATGGTCTCAACCAGGCGGAGCGCATTCGCGTCCTCCATGAGCAGGCGTGTGTTGCGGGTGCCGAGCAGCATGGCCACCTCGGCGGCCCACTCCGATTCATCGTGCCCAGGCACATCGAAACCGACCGAGATCGTGTCGACTGCGTGTTCGCTGTGCCGCTGCAGCAACGCTGCGATCAGGCTCGAATCGACGCCGCCGGACAGCAGGGTGGCAGTGGCGCCGCCGCGTGACGCGCAGACGGCACGTTCCAGGCTGGCGACCACCTTGTCCACCGAACCGCCCAGCGTCGCCTGCGTGCGCGAGGCCATCTGTGCCTCTGCTTCCTGCCGGAGGTTCCAGTACGGGTGGAACGGCCCTGCTGCCTCGCCGGCAGAGCCCCGTTCCGGTAGCTCCGGAAGACGAAACACCCGCAGGGTACCGGCGGGAAGTTTGTAGATGCCACGATAGGCCGTCAGCGGTGCCGGGATGTACCCGTAGCGGAACAGTTGGGATATCGCGTGCGGATCCACCTCCGGGGACCCGCCGTCCTCCTGCCTGAGCGTCTTCAGCTCG
Organism: Stenotrophomonas sp. PS02300; assembly: GCF_029959395.1. Taxonomy (NCBI): domain Bacteria; kingdom Pseudomonadati; phylum Pseudomonadota; class Gammaproteobacteria; order Lysobacterales; family Lysobacteraceae; genus Stenotrophomonas; species Stenotrophomonas sp. PS02300. The sequence continues at coordinate 19,307 of NZ_JASCOP010000001.1, read as the reverse complement.
GAGGAGAAGGCCAGGCCGAAAGGGCTGCGCCTGAAATAGATATCGGATTGACCCATGCGATCCCGGGCCAGGGTCAGGGTTCGCGCGCGCTCGTCCCAGACGGCCACGCTCAGCGGGTCCTGCATGCGGCGCAGGGCCTCGATGACGCCCACTTCCGGAAGCAGGTAGGCAATGGATTGCGCCGCCGACGCGGCACCGGCTGCCACGTCGGATCCGCCGGTGGCCACGAGATATCGGCCATCCGGGCTGGAGGCCAGGCACCTTGCTTCATCCAGCACCGAGACCGTAGCCAGCGCAAGGCCCGAGCCAGATCGCTCCACCACCTCCGAATGCCGGCCACGGTGTGCGAGGGAATGGGCCAGCCGCCTTGCTGTCTTACTCAACTCGTTGCCGCACACCTCCCTGTGGGCTATCCAACTTCCTGCCATTACCGACACGTACTGCTCCACCCGATCAAAGCTTCTATAGCCGCATCAGGGTGTGGCTTGCGTCGATGCTGAGCCATGCAAGTACTTTCAAAGCACCTTTTGCGATGGTGTGGGTGTTCAGCTGGAGGGGCTTTGCTCCGTTGCCGGTCATGCGTTACCGGGCGTTGCGACGTTAGCGGCGGTTGTTTGGGAACCAACCCTACCGGCGGTGGCCACGTGTTACGTGTGCCACCGCGATGCCTTGGCGGTAGGGTTGGATCCGGTTCTACTTACTGGAAGTCGAGCGACAGCTCTACGAACATCGAACGACCGAAGGCGTTGTACACGCCCTGGTCGTAGTACGGCCAGTTGCCGTTGGTGCTGTCCACCGGCGGGCGTTCGTTGGTGAGGTTGTTGGCGGTCAGCAGCACACTGGCCAGCTTGTTGATGCGGTAGTTGAGCGTGGCGTTCCAGGTGGTCCAGGGGCCGATGTTGCGTTCCTCGCCGGTGGCATTCCAGGTTCGCGCGTTGCGCACGCCGTACACGTTGGTGCTGAACGCGCCGATGTTCCAGTTCACGCCCAGCGTGGCGCGGTACTGCAGCTCATTGGAATAGCCACAGCAGAGCATGTCGTAGACCGGGTCGCCTTCCTGCTGCTGCAGTTCGTGCTTCAGCGGCCGGTAGTAGCCTGCGGTCACCCCGAAATCGCCTGCGCGCCCGGCGTTCCAGCGGTAGTCGCCCGATGCCTGGATGCCGGTCTGGCGCTGCTTGGCCAGGTTGATCGGATAGGAGAAGACCTTGGAGACGCCGTTGGGATTGAGCGGATCGGTAGCCGGCAGGCGCTGCACCTGGGCCAGGACCTGGCGACAGGTTGGCGAGTTGATGTCGAATGCGACGTCGCCGTTCTCGGACGTCCCCAAGCGGCAGTTGGCCTCGGTGGCGAGGATGCTGTCGGTGCCCAGGATGGAGACTTCGTTCTCGATCTTCACCGAGTTGTAGTCGAGGGACAGGTTCAGGGCATTGTCCAGCGCCGACCAGACCACGCCATAAGTGAAGGTCTCGGCCGTGATGTCCTTGAGGTCGCGGTTGCCGGTGCTGGAGGACAGCACCGACAGCGACGCCTGCGGGCACTCATCGAAGTTCTCCGAGGTGTAGCCCGCACTGCGGCACAGGAAGGTGTCCACGTTGGTGGTGTAGCCGCTGCTTTCGCGTGAATACAGGTAGAACATGTCCGGCGAGCGGAACGCGGTGGCATAGCTGCCGCGCAGCAGCAGCGAGTCGATCGGGCGGTATTCCAGGCCGAGCTTCCAGGTCGCCTTGCCGTTGCCACCACCACCCTGCAGGGAGTACTTGTCATAGCGCCCCGACAGGTTGGCGCTGAAGGTGTCGAAGATCGGCACCTGCAGTTCCGCGCCGACTGCGTACAGGTCACGCTGGCCCTCGGCCGAGGTGCCGGCCGTCTGGCCGCGGAACAGCACCGCGGCATTGGGATCGGCCGACTGGTTGAAGAACTTCTCGCGGGTGCCCTGCACGATCATCGCAAAGCCGACATCGCCGGCGGGCAGGCCAAACAACGAGGTGTTGGTCACCAGCGCGGTGACCCCGGTGCGCGATGCGGAGGACGCGGCGCGGTTGGTGCCGCTGAACTGGTCGTACTGCTCGCGGGTGAGCGGCTGGTACAGCACGCCCAGGTTCGGCGCATAGGCTTCGTAGCCGTTGACCATGCCCAGCTTCGGGCCAAGGTAGTAGTCGTCAACACCGCCCGTGGCCAGGAAGTCGGTGGACTTGCGGGTGACGTCGGTGCTCGATCGGTTCACGTACACGTCGTAGTCGAAGCCGGTGTCGCCCAGCCCGCCGCGTGCACCGGCGGTGATGTTCCATGAGCGCGTATAGACCCGCTGGTCCTTCGCGTCCATGCCCACTTCTTCGGGTGCATAGATACGCTGCCACTGCTCGTAGTTGCCGGTGGTCTGGTTGTAGAAGGTCTTGTTCCAGAACGGGCTGCCACCGGAGTAGGTGGGCCGGCCGAAGCTGAAGAGGATGTCCGAGTACAGCTCGGTCGTTTCGCTGAGGTGGTAGCGCAGGAATGTGGTGGCGTTGACGTCCTCGCTCTTGTTGTAGAGCGTGGCGGTGCCGACGTTGTCCGGACTGCCGCAGTAGTAGCCGGTGCCTGCCGCGTTGCGGTGCGCGTAGGTGGTGCTGCCACCGAACAGATACGACAGCGGCGCGCACGTGGCCTGGCCGGGGTCGATGTAGCCGTTGGGGGACATCTGCATGCGCAGGAAGGTGCGCGAGGGGTCCTGCGGCCCGGTCGGGCTGTCGTTGACACTGTCGATGTAACTGCGGTCGGAGGCGAAGATCGGCTTCTGTTTGGTGTACTCCAGGCCGTAGCTGAGGTCGAGGTTGCCGAAGGAATGGCCGCTGCTGAAGATGAAGCGCTGGCTGGAGCCGCCGCCGTCGCTGTAGCCGCCGGCACGGTAGCGGAAGTGGGTGCCTTCCACCTTGTCCTTCAGCACGATGTTGATCACACCCGCCACCGCCGACGAGCCGTACACCGACGACTGCCCGCCGGTGAGCACGTCGATGCGTTCCACCATGCCCAGCGGAATATTGGCGATGTCCACGATGCTGGTATTGCCGTTGTAGGCAAGCGGATAGCTGTTGAGCGGTCGCCCGTTGAGCAGGGTGAGCGTGTAGCTCGGGTCCAGCCCGAACAGGCTGACCGTCTTCGCGCCCGGTGTGTAGAACCCCGTGCCCTGCGAGTCCTGCACCGAGCCGTTGGCCATCGGCAGCGAGCGCAACGCATCGAACACCGTGGTGAAGCCCTGTGCCTCAATTTCTTCGGCGGTGATGGTGGTCACCGGCGAAGGCCCTTCGATCTGCGCGCGCGGAATCAGCGAGCCGGTGACGTTCACCGTATCCAGCTGGCGGGTGGCCGGCGTGGCGCCTTCTTCGTCGGAGGGGGACGCCTGTGCCTGTGCGGCCAGGGGGTGGAGCAGTACGGATGACACCAGCAACGACAGCAACGTGCGCTTCATCTTGCAGATCTCCAGTACAAGGTCTCCCGGCGCCGCGTCGGCGCAGGAGAGTTGGGGTGCAGGGGGTTCCGTGGGGCGTGGGGTGCAGCTTTTCTAGATCGATCTAAATGAATTGTCAATAATTTGAAATGAAACCATTTCCAAGCGCTTAGATCGAACGAAATGGCACTTGCGGCAGGCCGGCGCCGTGTTGCAGGATCAGCGCGGTTGCCCATCACGTCCTGGAGTGCCGCGTATGCGTTTGCGCCGTTGCCTGATCGTCCCTGTGGTTGCTGCAACCCTCGCCTTTCCCGCTGCGCACGCGGCGGAGATCCAACAGACACGCGATGGCGTCACCCTGACCTACCAGGACCAGAGCGGTTCAACGGTTGCTGCCGTGCGCGACCGCATCATCGCCACCTTCTTCGCCACGTATCCGCGCGAACGCCGCGACTACCATCCTGCGGCGCCGTCCAGCGTGCGCATCGTCATGGACCCGTCGTACGACGGGGTTGCGTATGTAGGTGAGAAGGAGAAGTCGGCCACCATCACCATCAACCCGCGCTGGCTGGAGAAGCACCCCAACGACACCGACCTGGTGACCCACGAGGCCATGCACATCGTGCAGGGTTACCCGGGCTACGCCAGCGAGCAGGCGCCTTCGTGGCTGGTGGAGGGCATCGCGGACTTTGCGCGCGATCATTACGGCGTGGACAACGCGGCCGGCGGCTGGGCGCTGCCTTCGCAGGTCAAGCCGGAGCACAAGGTGGACACCGGCTACCGTGTCACCGGTGCGTTCCTGAAGTGGGGCGAAGCCGGGCATCCAGGCCTGGTGAAGGCGCTGGATGCGGCGCTGCGCAAGGGCAGCTATACGCCGGCGTTGTGGAAGGCGCACACCGGGGAGGACTTGGCGACGCTTTGGGAGGCTTATGTCGCTCAGCAGGGTGGCGGCGTTAGACGCGTCTGATTGCTGCAGGGCGGCGTGTAGAAGCGTCGCTCCGTTCCGGGGCCATGCGTCAATGCATTGACTGGTGTTGAGGGCGGTCGTTTGGGAACCGACCCTACCCTCGGCAGCTCCGCACGTGCGGACGGTTAGCAGTGGGTTGGGTCACGTAGTACGTACTTTTCGATGGCCAGCGCGACGCCGTCTTCGGAATTCGTGGTTGTCTGATGCAGGGCGGTGGCTTTGACAACGTCCACCGCGTTGCCCATGGCCACGCTGGTGCCGGCGTACTGCAGCATGGTCAGGTCGTTTTCCTGGTCGCCGATGGCCATCACCTGGGTGCGGTCGATGCCCAGGTGTTCGGCCAGCTTCTGCAGGCTTGGGCCCTTGCCGGCGCGGTGGTCGAACACTTCGAGGAAGAACGCCGCGCTCTTGAGCACGGCGAAGCGCTCGGTCAGCGCCGATGGCAGGCGCGGAATGACCGCATCCAGGATCTGTGGCTCGTCCACCATCATCAGTTTGATGAAGGACATCGACGGGTCCATCTCGTCCACGCTGCGATACGACAGCGGCACGCGCGACAGGTGGGAATCGGCCACGGTGTAGATGCTGATGTCGCGGTTGGGCGTGTACAGGCGTTCGCCATCCAGCGCCTGGAAGTGCACGCCCACCTCGCGCGCCACCTGCTCGCAGAACAGGAAGTCATCGAAGCTGAGCGGGTACTCCACCACCACGTCACCGGTGGCCACGCGGGTGACCAGACCGCCGTTGCAGGCGATGCAGTAGTCCTCCGCGCCGTTGATGTCCAGCTCCTCCAGGAACGGGGCCAGCCCGGACACCGGTCGCCCGCTGGTCAATACGATCCGCACGCCCATTGCCCGTGCACGGGCAATGGCCTGCTTCACGCGCGGGGTGAGCTTGTGCGCGGGGTCCAGCAGCGTGCCATCCATATCGATGGCCACCAGTTCAATGGCCGGCTGGCGGCGTCCCATCTCCATCTCGATCAACCTCGTTCACTGCCAGAAACGCTGCAACGCAGCCGCAGCGTAGTTTAAGCCAGTGGCGCCCCGGCAAAGGAAAGGCCAGCCGGGTTGCCCCGGCTGGCCTCCATACCACACACGCGGTTGCGCAGATCTAGGGTGGGGCTCAGCGCCCCATCGCCACCTTCTGCTGCTCGTCCTGCACCTGCTGCTGGCTGGCGTTGTTGCTTTGCAGCTGGGCGTTGGTGTGCTCCAGCGACGGCGCCTCGCTCAGGTCCACGGCGGCGCGGTAGCCCGGGGTGGTGCCCATCACGAACGCCTTGCCATCCTGCACGGTCACGCTCTGCAGCTTCTCCGGCGAATCAATGCCGGCCTGCTTGGCCTGCAGGGTGACGTTGGCCGCCGCTTCGTTGGAGATGGCGGCCGGCAGCTGGCCACGGATCGCGTTGTGCAGCGGCGTGTCCGCATGGCCTTTCTCGCCCAGCTGCGGACCGGTGGCGGTGCGGGTTTCCGCGCCCTGCGCCTGGGTGGCCGCCAGCTTGCCGAAGGTCTCCCGGCCCACGATGCCGTCGTCCTTCAGGCCCTGCTGCTTCTGGAAGGCCTGCACCGCTTCGCGGGTGTTGTCGCCGAACTTGCCGTCTTCGGACAGGCGGTTGCCGTTGGCATCGCGCACGCCCAGGCGGTTCAGTTCTTCCTGCAGCTTGGTCACTTCATCGCTGCGGTCACCCTTGCGCAGGGTGCCGGCCGGCGCGTGGTCATGGTCGTGCGCATGCCCGTGCTTGCCCGCTTCCTGCTGGATGCCCTTGTTCCAGTAGGTCTCCGGGTTGATCAGCTTCCCGGCCGGATCCTTCATCTGGTAGTGCACGTGCTGGGCGTACTGGTTGGCGCCCTGCGGGCCGCGGCCGCCCATGGTGCCGATGGCATCGCCCGGCTCCACGTGCTGGCCGACCTTCACCTTGGTGTCCTGCATGTGCAGGATCTGGTGCGAGTTGCCCTGCGCGTCCTGGATCATCACGGTGCCGTACTTGCCGCCCACCGAGGTCACGGTGCCGGCGATCGGCGCGTGGATGGTCGGGTGCTGCAGGTTGCGGCCGGTCTGGCCGCCGACGTAGTTGAAGTCGCTGCCGCCATGGCTCTTCTCGCCACGGTGCTCACCGAAGTGGCCAGTGATGTGCGGCTTGACGCCGTTCTGCGGCGGCAGCATCACCTGCATGGTGTGCTCGTAGGAGCGTGCCTGGGTGGCAGCGGCGCCAATGGCAGCAGCGCCAGCCACGGCCGCGGCGGCGCCCGTAACGGCATGCGGCTGGGCCGGTGCCTGTGCCTGCGCCTGGGTCTGGCTCAGGCGCTGGTTGACGAACTGTTCGTACTCATCCAGGTGCGGCGCGACCTTGCGCTGCGCCAGGCCGAGGCCGCCGTAGTCCTTGGTCGGGCCATCGTGGTGGTACTTGTAGATGTAGTCTTCGCCCTGGCCACGGTCACGTGCCAGGTTGCGGTTGTCGACGAAGTGCGCCACCAGCGCGTCGGACTGTGCGTCGACGTCGAAGCGGTTGGCGTTGTTCAGGCCGTAATGCTTGCCGGTGCGGTCGATGAACTGGCCCAGGCCGGAGGCCGAGGTGGTGCCGGCGGCGGCATCCGGGTTGAAGCCGGATTCGACGCGGGCGATGGCCAGCACGTACGCGGTTTCGCGCAGGGTGAGGCCGGCATCGCGCGAGGACTCGATCAGCGAGTCGATCACACGCGACTGTACTTCGGGGGAGGCATCGCCCCAGCGGCGCGATTGGCCGTGCAGCGGGCGGCTTTCGTCGATCGGCTCGCGGTAGTGGCTCCACGATTCGATCTGGTTGCTGCGGTACGCCGCGCCAGGCGGCTGCACCATGTTCGTGTAGATGTCGTTTGGCATGTCTGTGCTATCCATTCTATGAGAAAGAGGCTTTCCTTAAGGGGTGCTGCTCCTTTGAAGCGTATCGACCAACGGTCGATACCTACCGCTGCGTTGTGTATCGGCGCGCGGCCGTTACGTACCAGAATTCATGTTCCGGGCAACGCGCATCGACGTCATGTCGATGTCCAGCTCAGTCTTCGATGTAGTCCACCTCCGGGTGGGTGATGCCCAGCTTGGCGATCAGCTGCGAGTACTCGTCGTTGTTGGGCGACTGTGCATCGGCTTCGCCGCGCAGGGGCGGGGTGTTGTGGGTCAGCTGCTTGCCATCGGCGTCGTACAGGGTGAACCATTCGCAGAACGCGCAGCCGAACGGCAGTTCGCCGTACTGCACCACGAAGTATGAAGCGCCCTGCTTGTCTTCAGCGCAGGCCAGGCCAACAGCGGTGTAGTCACCCAGCTCTGCCGGGGTCTCGATGGCACGGCGCTGGCCGTCCTTCTCGATCTCCAGGCGGGTGCGGGTGGTGTCACCGTCCTTGGCCGGCAACGCGGTCAGGTGCAACGTGGCACCTGGGCATTCCTTGTGCATGCCTTTCTCTTCTTGCGGTGTGGGTGAAGGGGTAGTCGCCGCTGCGACCGCGGGCGCAGCAGCGGTTTCTGGAGTGGCGGCGGTGCCGCCGGCCCCGGTGGGTGCATTGCACGCAGCCAGCAACAATGCCAGTGCGGCAGTGGGAACGAAACGCAGTGTGGACATCACCAGCTCCCGGGATCAGATCGACTCATCGGCCATGCGCACCAGCTGCCAGCACGGGCGCTGGGCGAAGTAGTACGACTGCTGGTTGCTGGTATCGGGCGTGCGGATCAGCACCTTCATGCTGCCGTCGGCCTCTTTGGTGACCTGCATCTCGCGGCCCACGGCCTTAAGGCCCGAGGGATTGGGCATGACCGGCCAGGTGACTTCGCTTAGCGGCACCTTCTCGCTGACCAGGGTGGGCTCGCCCTGCCCTTCGGTGTCGTAGCGTTCGCTCAGCAGCGGGTCGGCTACCGACTTCTCCTGCAGGGCGATCTTCCTGCCGAACTCGGGCAGGAACGCATCGAAGTCGGCCAGTTCGCAGGTGGCGGAAGCATCGGCGGCAGTGGCCGGTGCGGTGGGCTCAGCAGTGGCGGGTGCGGCTGCCGGGGCGGCAGCGGGTGCTGCGGCGACGGGTGCGGCGGCATCTGCCGGAGCGGTCGGGGCGGCGTCGGGCTTGCACGCGGCCAGCAGGATGCTCAGCGACAGGGCGAGCAGCGTCATGGGACGATGATGGGACAACGGATCCTCCTGATTCGTGTCGTGGCGCGCATCACACTACGCCGGGGGGCGTAGCATAGCGGCGCGCCAATGCCATGGCGTTCACATCCCGCCCACGGACCGGGGTGGTGACGACATGCGTGATGAAACGCACGTAGTTAACGTGAAGCTCATCACATTGTAAGGGCCAAGAGTCCATTCTCCCTACGGGCGATGTCAGGCTTTTGACATCACCTCCTGCTTCCGGTGCCTGGTTCCATGCGCATCCATACGCTCCAGCTTCCCGTTTCCGATGTTGCACAGGTGGGCGCTTACTTCGCAGAAGTGCTGCAGTTGCCGGTGCAGGACGGCGTGGTGCGGATCGGCTGGACGGACGTGCAACTGCGCCCAGCGGGCAGCGACCCGGTCGGCGGCGTGCACCTGGCCTTCAACGTGCCGGCGGATCGTTTCGAGGCAGCCACCACGTGGCTGCTGGCGCGCACACCGCTGCAGCGCAACGCCAAGGGCGAGGCGCACTTCACCTTTGGCGGGCGCTGGGAGTCGGAATCCATCTACTTCGATGGCCCTGACGGGCTGATCCTGGAACTGATCGGGCGGCGCCGGCTGCCTGCGTCCGGACGGGTCGGCGAGTTCCACGGCAGCGAGCTGACCTGCGTCAGCGAGGTCGGGCTGCCCACGGCCGACGTGGCCGCGCTGGGCGCACGCGCCGAAGCCGCGTTCGGGCTGGGCTACCTCAGCCCGCCGGTGCCGCACTTCGCCGCGCTGGGCGACGACGAGGGCCTGCTGATCGTGGTGGACGCCACCCGTCGCTGGTTCCCGGAGCAGAAGGTGCTGCCCAACGCGCGCGGGATCGTGGTGACGCTGGGCGCTGTGACGGCGGGTGCGCTGGAAGACCCCGCGCAGGGCTGGCACCTGCGCGCGCCTGCGGCGGCCTGATCGCCCCCGCATTCACCTGCGCCCAGTACATTTGCTGCCTTCCGGCAGGTAGAAGCGCGGTTGCCGGGGACGCCGGCTGCCAACACAGTGGGATGGTGCTCAAGCCAGGGTACCGCCGTGGAAAAGGTCACGTCCCCCTCCTGCCCCGACCCTACCCAGGCGGACCCTGCGCTTGCGCCTTTACTGGAGGTCGATGCGCGGCTGGCCAAGCTCGGCAACAGAATCCGCGTGCTGTCCGGGCTGGCGTGGCCGATAGAGATGGAAACCCGCTTCCTGGCCTCCTGGCGGAGTGGATCGCCGGAGATGCCCGCCCCGCCGACCCAGCCGGTTGACCACACCGACACCATTGCGGCACTGGACGACATCCTGCAGCACCTGGACCGCGGCCATCCCGTGGGCGACTGGCTGTACCGCACCGCGTGGAGCTACCGGGTGGCCGCCAGCATGCTGGCCAATATCGGCAACCCCCGCTTCACCGCCTGCTCCACGCTGTTGTACGGCCAGCCCAGTACCCAGTACCGCTCGCAGACCACCACCACGGCGCAGTCGGCCGCGCAGATGCTGGCCATCGCCGACCAGCTGATCGGCTCGCAGTACGTGCCCCGCATCCAGTACGACATTCCCGCGCCGGATTTCTCCGTGCTGCTGCGCCAGCGCATCGAACCGTTCTTCACCGACGACGAGGTGAAAGTGGTGCTGGATACCGAACTGGCCTCCAAGGCCGCCGCCGGCAGCAAAGTGATCCGCCTGCGCGCCGATGCGCTGTTTTCGCAGCTGGATCTGGACCAGCTGGTCGAGCATGAGGCCTTCATCCACTCGGCCACCCTGCTCAATGGCAAGCACCAGCCGTGGTTGCGCTGCCTCGGCGCGGGTGCGCCGCGTACCACGCGCACGCAGGAAGGGCTGGCCACGTTCTCGGAGATCATCACCGGGGCGATGGACATCAACCGCCTGCGCCGGTTGGCATTGCGGGTGGTGCGGTTGCAGGAAGCCCTGGAGGGCGCGGATTTCATCGAGGTGTTCCGCGCGTTCCTCGCCGCCGGGCAGTCGGAGGTGGACAGCTACCGCAGTGCGGCCCGCATCTTCCGGGGCGGCGATGTGCGCGGGCGGGTGTGCTTCACCAAGGATGGCGCCTACCTGGAAGGGCTCCTGCTGGTGACCGCCTTCATCAAGCGCGCCCTGCATGAGAACCGGGGCGATACGCTTCGGCTGCTGTTCTGCGGGCGTGTGGACCTGGGCGACCTGGTCACGCTGGCGCCCTACCGGGAGACTGGGCTGATTGCAGCGCCACGTTATGTACCACCGTGGGCGCAGCACCCCGAGCGGGTGCTGGCAACGCTGGCGTTCTCCACGGCCGCGCAGGCGATGCGGCTGGATACCTTCGACCTGCAGCGCTTCTCGGCGGTGGAGGATGAACTGATGGCCGCTGCCGAACTGGGTGCCCTGCACTAGAAAGGCCCCGCCGGAGCGGGGCCTTCATCGGTCGGCGCTACAGCCAGCCGTCACTCTTCTTCGTCCTTCCAGCCCTGCTGCTGATTCTGGTTGCGGTGCTGTTCCTGCTGCTGTTGCTGCTGGTCGCGTCCGCGCTCCTGATCCTCACCACGCCGGTTCTGGGAGCTCTGATTACGCTGCTGCTGGGCCATGTCGGGTCTCCGGGTGCCGCGTGCGGTATGCCGCGGTCGAGTCAATCGTGTGGATGGGCTCGTTAAAACGACGTGGCAATTTGAATACAAATTCGTCAATTCCTGGCGGCCGCCCACGCCATCGCTTATGCGTAGACGGAATCCATATATGGGGCTAAGCGCAGTCAGCTGGATGAATGTGGGGCGTTGCGACGACCTCCGTCGCCATGGTTTGCGCAATGCATTTTTGCCGATTGATCCCGCCTACCCAAATCCGTCGAATTGAACGCTGCGCCTCTCGAACTTTGCGGTGCAGGTATCACTTTCCGGGGGTCCCGCTGCACCATACCGAATGGTGCAGAACGCTCATTTGACGTGCGAATTCGTGCCACGCATGGTTCGCCCCATGAACAATCCACGTCGCAGTGCGAAGCTCGCGGACATCGCCAGCATCCGTCAGGGACATCCCTTCCGGGGTGCAATCACCGCCTTCTCCGATGGGCCGGTCCGGGTGATCCAGTTGAAGAACCTCAGCGCAGCCGGCGTGCACGATCCGGACGATCTTCTGCGTACGCGGTTGCACCCACGCAAGGCGCCGGATTGGGTACAGGAGGGCGATGTGCTGCTTGCCGCACGCGGCGCCCACCCGCTTGCCGTGCTGCTGTGCAATCCGCCCTTGGACACCGTCTGCAGCCCTCACCTGTATGTCATCCGGGTGAGCGATCACGAGCGGGTCATGCCGGCCTTCCTCGCGTGGCAGCTGAATCAGGAAACGGCACAGGAGCAGCTGCGCCGGCAATCCGCAGGATCGCGCCAGCAGAGTCTTCGCAAGGTGGCTATCGAGGAGCTGCGCGTGCAGTTGCCTCCCCTGCTCCTGCAGCAGCGCATAGTTGCCATCGCCAGGGCCGCGCAGCTTGAGAAGTGCCACTGCGAGCGCATGATCGCCGCGCGTCACCAGGAGGTTGCCCGTTATGCGGCGCACCTCCTGGGCGAGCAGGCAGGTTGATGGTGTGTAATGTTCCCGCCACGCTCACAGCTCTCGTCCACGCCCGCGATGCGCTCGAAAAGGGCAAGAGGCCGGACGCCGATACCTGCCTGATCCTGGCGTTGCTGCTGCTGAAAGTAGCCAGCGACGCCACGTACTACGGCAACCCGGCCATTCCGTACTCACCGGGCGAGCCGCCGCGCTGCGTGCCCTACTCCGTTCCGCTCCAGGCACGCTTCGACACCCTGTTCCGGCAGCGTCATGCGGAAGGCAACGGCCTGAGGGTGATGAACGCCCTGCGGGTGTTTGCCCTGGCCAATCCGCGCAAGCTGGGTGGGCTGTTCCCGACGTTGAAGCTGGAGGATGCGCTGCCCGACGACCCGGTCGTGCGCGATGCCGCGCTGTTGCAGGTGCTGGAGCGCCTTTCGCTGCCTGCGTTGGACTTCCGCCAGCAGCGCGGCCAGCCCCGCGCGGACGTCGGCGATGCGGTGGATGCCCTGCTTCCCGCGCAGGTGCCCGCCGGGTTGAGCTGGCTGATGGCTGCGCTCACCCACCCCTGTGCCGATGAGGCGGTCTACGATCCCAGCTGCCGGCAGGGGGCCGTGCTGCGGGCAGCCGCCGCCTGGATGCGTGACGCGCAGAGTGCGCTTGCTCCGGCAGGCCCGGCCCGCTACCCGCTGTATGGGCAGGACCCGGATGCCATGCAATGCGCCATGGCCCGGCTGCGCCTGCTGCTGCAGGGCACCGACACCCCGCGCCTGTACACCCGCGACCCACTGGAGGAACCGCTGCTGCAGGAAGGCGAACTGCAGCGTTTCCATGTGGCGCTTTCGTGCCCGCCGCTTTCGCTGAAGTGGGCGCCGGCGCAGGCCAGCCACGATCCCTATTTCCGCTTCCTGCAGGGGGTCCCGTCCCGGCAGTGGGCGCATACCGCGCTGATCCAGCACATGCTGGCCACGCTGGAGCCGCTGCGTGGGCGCATGGCCATCGTGGTGCCGCACGGGGTGCTGTTCCGCGATGGCGAAGAGGCGCGCATCCGGCAGTGCTGGCTGGACGACAACCTGGTGGACATGGTGATCGGCCTGCCCGACCGGCTGTTTTCCGGTGCGTCGGTGGCCACCGCGCTGCTGGTGATGCGCAAGGTGCGCCGGCATGACGACGTGCTGTTTGTCGATGCACGCGGGATGGCGACGCATGGAAAGCGCGGTCCGCGCCTGGGTGACCAGGCCGCGCGCACGCTCCACCGCCTCTGCAGCGAGCGCAGAACGGTGCCCGGCGTGGCGTATCTGGCCAGTTCTGAGGAGCTTGCCCGCAATAGCGGCGCCCTGAGCGTTGCGCGTTACGTGCAGCCGGCGGCCCGCTGCCCCACCGCCGATCTTGCGACGTTGCGCGCGCAGCGTGCGGAGCTGTCCGCGCGCTTTATGGCCCTCCAGGCGGAGTTGAATGCCGAGCTGGATGCGCTGGAGCGGGAACTGTCGGATCTGACCTGAAGCCGCCGCTCCAATCGCTCAGCAATTGACCGAAACTATCTCGATTGGAAAATGCATCGAGAATGCGTTGCGCGCTGCGCTCGGCGAACGCATGAAACGGAATGATGCACACAGCAACGGCAGCATTCGTTCGTCCAGACTGGTGCCATGAACATCATTCGCCAGAAATTCGACGCCCTCTGCGTGCTTGTCTTCGGTTCACACCATGGAGGGCGCGCATGAACACCCCCCACAGCAGGTTCGGTGTGCGTGATTCCGTACTGGGGTGGCTGCGGCGATTGGGCTGGAATCCCCTTGATGAGCGCGCAGTGGCAGCGTTACGCGGCGAACATCACAGCGCATTGCTGGAGAAGCGGCTGCTGCCATGGTTGCGCCGTTATCGGTACGAGTGGGAAGGCGAGCGCGTGGCGCTTTCGCCCACTTCCTTCGACCTGATCATTGCCGAGGCCGAAATGTGCTGCCACAGCCTGGATTGGGTGGCCTCCAGCAGCGCTGTGCACCGTCTGCTGGTCAGCGGCGTCCATACGGAACTGGAGCTGCCCAATGGTCGCCGCCTCTCGGTTCCGGTTCCGTTGATCGATTGGGACCATGTGCAGCGCAACCATTGGGATGTGGCCGATGCCCCGGCCATGACGGATGCGCACGACCGCAACGTCCGCGAGCTGGTCGGTTACGTCAACGGGATTCCCTTGGTGGTGCTGGCCTGCGTGGAGCGCGATGCGTACAGCCGATGGGGAACCGTGGACGATGGCATCCGGCACCTGTTGCGCGGCCTGGGCAGCATGCCGATCAACCCACCGGTGCAGCACGCGCAGCTGCTGCTCAGCCTGGATCGCCGAGGCGGCCGCCATGCCGCTGTCGGCACGCCTGCACATGCGTGGGTGAAATGGCGCGAGCATGGCTGGAGCCGGGCCGCGCAGATCCGGCTGCGCGATACGGCACTGCCCTTCTCCGATGTCCCGCTGGACCCGCCGTGGTCCACGCATGCCGAACTGCTGCATGGCGTGCTGTCGCCGCCGCGGTTCCTGCAGCTGATACGGCATTTCCTGCGAGAGGGCCGAAGCGGCCGGCGCTGTCTGATCCGGTCCAACCAGTTCTTTGCGGTGCAGTGTGCGCTGCAGGCATTGGGCTCCCGCGATGCCAGCGGCCGCCGTAACGGCGGACAGCTGTGCCTGGCAACCGGCAGTGGGCTGCAGCGGACGCGGCAGTGGCTGCTGCAGGCCCTGCGCGCCGATGCGACGTTCAGGCCGATTCGCGTGCTGCAGCCGCTGATCCGGCTGACACCGCCGCCCGAGGACCGGCGCCAACGCCCGGGGCCGCTGCCTGCCGACCAGCTCACCGAGTTCCTGGCCGGCAGGCTGCCCTCGCCGCATGAGGTTCCACTGCGCATCCTGCGCGGTTGGGCGCGCAGGGCCAGGCTGCCCACCGCCGATGACGAGGTGGCCGACATCGACGACGATATCGTCCTGCTGGTGGATGCCGATTTCTGGGACAGCGATCCCGTCCTGCTGCGGCGCCTGCGTCGCTGCCTGCCGCAGGCGACCTGGCTGACGCTGGTGGCCGCACCGGTTGCCGCACCGTTGCCCGATCTGGATCCTGGCCGAAGGCTGTACGAATACCCGCCCGAGCATGCGGTCGCCGATGGCGTGGTGGTGCAGGCATGGCGCGACGTCGGCCCCGGCCCCGACGGGGATTCCCCCTCCCGGCGCGTGGCCCAGGTTGCAACCGCGATCAGCCAGCATTTCCATGAGCTGGTGCGGCTGGCCGAACGCGGGCTTCGCGCCGCGCTGCTGGTGAGAACGGTCCATCAGGCGCTGGACTACCAACGCGCGCTCTCGGTGGATGGGCGCTTGAAGACCCACGTGGCGGGTTTCGACAACCGGGGCCTGCCAATGGACCGCGGCTCGGAGCGCATCCCGCCGGAGGTGGAGCTGGTGATCGTGCATGGCGAACTGCCGGCAAGCCAGGATGCGCGATGGGCCGTGCTGTATGTGGATCGCGCGCTTACTGCACCGGAGCGGCTGCGCACGGTAGGCATGATCAACGCGCCGCATCCGGACAAACGTACGGCCATGCTGGTGGATTTCCACACCGGCGACAGCCCTGCGGCGGCACCGCCCGAGTGGCTGCCGTTACCGGTGCAGGACAACCATCCGGCGCTGGGCATACAGCGCCAACGCCTGCACAGCCTGCTGCCGGCCGATGCCGCCGAGGACTTCCACGCCTGTCGTGACTACCTTGTGCCCGACTGGGACATCGGCCCGCAGGGTGATGACATCGACCTGCACCGACACCGGCGCGACCTGCTGCACGGCCGGGTCACTGCCTTCGGGCAGCGGCTGCAGCTGGCCATCTCGGCCGAGACCGCACTGACCGGCAAGCCATCGCTGCTGGGCGACCAGTACCGCGCCCTGCTGCACCGGTTTTCACTACTGCGCGATGCGGTAAGCCGGCTGGCACTGGAGAGCCATCGCTTCAACGCCGAAGACCGAAGGGTGCGGCACTGGGCGCGCGAGCAGGCCGCGCAGGTGTGCGAGCAGCCGATGGATTACCAGCTGCTGGGTCCGCTCGAGCCGGTCGAACCGTCGGCGGCGCAGAGCGCCAACCAGCTGTATACCCGCCAGCGCCAGCACCTGCAGGACACCGGCCCGGACCCTGATGCCGTGGAACGTGGGCGGACCGCGTTGCGCCAGGTGCTGGTGGAGTTCCGCACCGCACAGGCGCGGCTTGCGGCGTTGCAGGCACTGGAGCCAGCGCTGGAGAAACCACCCCAGGCCGGTGACACGGGCACGCCATCCTCCCGAGGCGAGCAGGTTCTGGCCAGTCTGTTCGACACCACGCTGGACAAGGAAATGTACGAGCAGCTCGGCCGCCGGATCGACGCGTTGGTCGCCAAAGGGCAACTCCAACCGCCGCACCAGTTCGATATGTACGTGCGGGACCGGCTGGAGCAGATGCTGCGGGGCCACCTGCAGGAGCCGCAGCTGGCGGCCGTGGTGCATGCCGTGGTGCTATGCGGGCCCCACTGGCCGCGTTACGGCATCACCGGCGGCACGTAGGTCAGGGTCATGCCCAGCAGCCACAGCAGGCCCAGCACCAGCGGGATATGCACCAGCAGCTGGATGAAGGTGAAGCCGACAATGTCGCGCGCCTTCAGCCCGAGTACGCCCAGCAGCGGCAGCATCCAGAACGGGTTGATCAGGTTGGGCAGCGCCTCGGCGGCGTTGTACACCTGCACCGCCCAGCCCAGGTGGGCGTGCAGTTCGTTGGCGGCCTGCATGACGTAGGGCGCTTCGATGATCCACTTGCCGCCGCCGGAGGGCACGAAGAAGCCCAGCACCGCCGAGTAGATGCCCATCACCAGCGCGAAGGTGTCGGTGGTGGCGATGTGCACGAACACGGTGGAGAGCCGATGCGCCAGCGTTTCCCCGCCACTGCCCACCGCATGGGTGAGGATCATGGCGATGCCGCCGTACAGCGGGAACTGGATCAGCACACCGGTGGTGCTGGGCACGGCCTTGGCCACCGCGTTGAGGAAGCTGCGCGGCCGCCAGTGCAACAGCAGCCCCAGCGAAATGAACAGGAAGTTGTAGGTGTTGAGGTTGGCGATCGCGGTCACTACCGGCTTGCTGGCGAACTCGCTGAACAACCAGCCGAAGGCCAGCAGCGACAGCAGCACGGTGAGCAACGGGCTGTACTCCAGCCATTCGCCGGCGCGCGTGCGCGGCTGCAGCGGCTCCGGTTCGGCCTGCGCGGCCCCGGCGAAATCGCTGGCGGTGCGTGCGGTGGCCGGACCGGGGGCGGTCAGCCAGGCAATCAGCAGCGAGACCAGGATCAGCGCGGCGGTGAGCGCGATGGACTGCCACAGGAAGATGGTTTCAGTGAAGGGCAGCACGCCGGTGATTTCCACCAGGCCGGGCGGCATGCTGGCCGGGTTGGCCTGCAGCTGGGCGGCCGAGGAACTCAGGCCCATCGCCCACACCGCGCCCAGGCCCAGGTAGGCCGAGGCCCCGGCGGCGCGGTAATCCATCTGCAGTTCCTGGCGGCGGGCCAGCGCGCGTACCAGCAGCCCGCCGAACACCAGCGAAAAGCCCCAGCTGAGCAGCGAGGCCAGCATGCTGATCAGGCCCACGTACACCACCGCGCCACGGCCGGTGCGCGGCACCCGGGCCAGCAGTTCGATGAAGCGCGCCACCACGGGGGCCGTGGCGACCGCGTAGCCGCCGATGACCACGAAGGCCATCTGCATGGTGAAGGGAATCAGGCTCCAGAAGCCGTCGCCGAAGGCTTTGGCGGTGGCCTGCGGGGTGGCACCAAAGCTCATGGCGGCTACGGCCACGATCACCACGCCCAGCACCGCGAAGACGTAGGCGTCGGGGAACCACTTCTCGGCCCAGGCCGCTGAGCGCAGCGCCGCGCGTGCCATCCAGCCGTCCCGTGGTGCCGCCGCTGCGTTGCTCGCCATGCCCTACCCTCCCATTTTTATTGGGCAGCCAACGCCGCAGCAATACCGGCGAACAACGCCGCGCCTACCCAGTTGTTGTGCAGGAACGCCTTGAAGCACGGGTCGCGCTCGCGCTTGCGGGCGATCCAGAATTCGTAGGCGATCAGCCCGGCGGCCAGCAACACGCCCAGCCAGTAGTAGAGCCCCAGTCCGCCACGCACCCCGACCAGCGCCATGGTGCCCAGGAACAGCGCATACAGAATGCCCTGGATGACCAGATCCAGGTCGCCGAACAGGATGGCGGTGGAGTGCGAGCCCATCTTCAGGTCATCGTCGCGATCGACCATGGCGTACCAGGTGTCGTACGCGGTGGACCACAGGATGTTGGCGCCATACAGCAGCCAGCCGATCACCGGCACTTCGCCCTGGATGGCGGCGAACGCCATCGGGATGCCCCAGCCGAACGCCATGCCCAGGTACACCTGCGGCAGGTGGGTGTAACGCTTCAGGTAGGGGTAGCTGGCGGCCAGGAAGATGCCGATGAAGCTCATGCCGATGGTCAGCGCGTTCAGGGTCAACACCAGCGCGAACGCCACCAGCATCAAGCCGGCGAACAGCACCAGCGCCTCGCGGCCGCTCACGCGCCCGCTGGCCAGCGGGCGGTCCTTGGTGCGCTTGACGTGCGGGTCCAGCCAGCGATCGGCGTAGTCGTTGATCACGCAGCCGGCCGAACGCGTCAGCCACACCCCGGCGGTGAACACGAACAGCATCCACAGCGGCGGCAACCCGCCGGCGGCCAGCCACAGCGCCCACCAGGTGGGCCACAGCAGCAACAGGGTGCCGATCGGGCGATCGGCGCGCATCAGTTTCCAGTACTGGCCCCAACGCGACGGCGGGGCACCGGCGGGGGCGTCAAAACGTTCGTAAGCCATGCGTAAAGGATACCGCCAAGGCCCGCGTCCGGCGCGATTCACCCAAGGGGGCAGACCTGCGCCGCGTTTACGGATAGAATGCCCGTCCCGCACCGCCTCATGGCGCTGCGATGCCCACCCCGGCCCGCCGGTGGTGCGGCCAGCTCTTCAAGATGCGCCCGTAGCTCAGCCGGATAGAGTAGTGGCTTCCGAAGCCATTGGTCGGGGGTTCGAATCCCTCCGGGCGCACCATCTTCCTTGCATTCCCGTTCTGCCGGTTTTTGCCGAGCAGCCACGCAGGGCGTGGCTCTACGCGGGTGTTCTGGATTTGCGTGCAGCCACGCAGGGCGTGGCTCTACCGGGGGCATTCTGGCCGATGGACGTAGAGCCACGCCCTGCGTG